>NZ_JAYGHV010000443.1:0-6694 GCF_034932145.1 Spirulina sp. 06S082
AGATTGGTTGGGACGCACAGCCGATCGCACCTCCCGCCAAATGTTACTATTCGTGGGTTTAGCTGTCACCGCGATCGCGCCTCTGTGCTATTGGCTTTTTCCTTCTCTCCCAGTATTAATAGGGCTGCGACTCACTCAAGGGGCAGGAGTAGCTGCTTTTAGTACGGGATATGTCACTTTAGTTATGGATATTGCGCCTCCCCAACATCGCGGCAAAGCCTTAAGCTATATGGGTTTAACCAAGACCCTCGGGGCAGGATTTGGTGCTTGGGGGGGCAGTTTTCTGCAAAAACAAGCGGGTTATTCCTCTTTATTTCTCTTGGCTTCGGGTTTAGCACTGGTGGGATGGCTCTATTGTTGGAGATTACAGGAGCCTCCCCGAGAAAAAGCCAGTGAGAGAGACGCGATCGCCCCCGACAAATTCTGGCAACTTCTCTGCAATCGACGGATCGGTATCCTCGTCCTATTATCATTTCTCATCGGTTTAACCTCAAGCGGAGTAGGGGATTTTCTGCCTTTATTCATAGAAGATGCGAATATTGCTTTCGATCCTGGATTCTTTTATCTGGCGATCGGTTTGGCAACTTTAGCATCCCGTCTTGTTGTGGGAGGAATCAGCGATCGCTCGGGTCGCGGTTTATGCAGTACCATCGGCTTTACTTTTTATTTTATCGCCATGCTCGTCCTTTGGATGGCTCAAGATGGCTTGGGACTGCTATTAGTTGCCATTCTCGAAGGATTTAGTGCTGGGACGCTTTTACCCACCCTTGCCGCGACTATTGGCGATCGCACTCACAAAAACGAACGAGGACGCGCTATGAGTTTCTGGATGGGAGGATTCGATCTGGGAATGGCGATCGCGGCTCCGATCGCGGGTTGGTTAGCCAATACCTATGGCTATCGCAGTCTTTTTGCGGTAACGACTGGCATTGCTGGATTAACTCTCCTGTTGTTTATAACCTATTCTGGCACCACGTTTTATCATTCCTGGCAATATGCTTGTCGTTCCGCCTCGTCGAGATTCCCTTCTTCAATTTCAACAACAGCTAAACGACCATAAGTGTAAATAGTCCCCAACTGCCAATCGATTTGTTTAGCCTGTTTGAGACATTGCTCATAAAGTTGACGTGCTTGTTGTAAGTTTCCAGTTTCTGCCTCAAGTTGTCCTTGATGATATAAAAGATGAGTTTGTAAGTGTAGGCGATCTTCTTCTTTTATAGCAGTGCTTTCGATTGTTTCTTGGGCGTTTCCCAGCCATTTTTGCGCCGACGAAAATTGCTTCTCATTTAGGTGCATAATAGCCAGATGAACCATTGCATCAAAACGAGAGCGTCCCTCTAAGCCATCGGGAATTGTTAAGGCTTCTTCACAGAGGGCGATCGCCTCTTTACCTTGGCCGGGGCGATCGGTTAAAGTGAGGGTGTGAACCTTATCGAGCAAAGTCCGAGCAATAGTAGCGCGATCGCCTTGCTGAATCGCCGCTTCCAGCAAACAATTCAACCAAGCCTCTCGCTCATCCCAATAGCCCCTAAAGCGAGTGAATCCCCCCAGATACAGCCAAAACTCTTTAAATAAGTCGTATTGTTCGTGGCCGAGACACCATTCGATCGCCTCAGAAAGATTGCCCCATTCTCCCTCCAAATTATCATAATCCCCCCAATCCCGATAGGTTTTGTGGCCGTATTGTCGAACATAAGCTAAAAACCAATTCAGCCATCTTTGTCTCGCTTCTGGGGCAAACTTTGGCGCATCGTCTAATTGTGCGAGGACATAAGAGCGAGTTGCGGGTAACATCGTATATCGCTCTTCCTTCTGCTTAATAAGAGAAAGTTTTTGTAAATGCGCCAAATCTTTGGCTAGAATCAGGGGTTCTTCCACCGAGGAAACTTTGGCGATCGCCTCTCGCAATGCGACTTGGGGAAAAAATGCCAAGGCCATGAGTAAATGATGGGCAGACTCCGATAAGAGTTTAACCGATCCTTCAAAACAATAGCGAGATACATCATTGGTAGCTTGAGCCAACCTCTCGATAATTTCCTCAATATCAGAGCCAGCCGCCCGTTGACCGATAGTATAAACGATCGCAGCAGGAAGTCCTTTTGTTCTTTTATACAGTCTTTCTGCATCTTCTAGACTCACATCTAAGCCCTTTTCTTCAACTTGATGGAGAATGAGGTCTAAAGCATCTTCTTTAGCCAGAGAATCTAAGCGAATAGGAACGAGAGAAGATGCGGGTTGACGGGTAGTGACAATGATTTTAACAGTAGGGGGGAGTTCGTAGAGTAGCGCGAGGATAGTATCGCGATCTTCAACGGTTTCGAGATTATCAATAATCAGTAAAGTGCTTTGTTTAGAGAGATAATCTTGAACCCGTTCGAGTCGTTCTTCAAGGGCAGTATAAGCAAGTTCGGGAAGATCGAGAGTGCGGGCGATCGCGCGGAAAATATCCCTTTGATTGGCTTCTTGTCTCAGACGTTTGAGAATTCCCGTCCCCGTCAAACGTTGGGGTTGCGAGGAAACGAAGATAATGGCATCAAAAACCGGGGCGGGAGAGGTCGTCACCCCCCAACTAGCGTGTAAGCAGCGATAGGCAGCTTCTAAAGCAAGGGCTGTTTTTCCCAGTCCTCCTTCTCCTTCGATGCTAATGCGATAAACAGCACTATCTGGGGAGAGAAGTTTGAGTAATTTGTTTAATTCCTCTCTCCGTCCAATAAAAGCAGTATGATCGGGAACGGGTAAATTGTGCTGCGATCGCTTGACATTGTGGGAAGGGGGCGAAGGTTCGCGATCGACGACCTCCTCCCAAGAAAGATCGAGAATTTGACAGTAGGCTTGAAAGGCACGCTCTTTAATGGGTTGGATTTTACTCCCAGCAAAGCGACTCCAGGAACCATAGGAAATATCTTTAGCGAAGATTTCTGCATCTTCGATAAACACTTCGATGCGATCTCGAAAAGAACCTCTTCTTGCTCTAATGATTTCGCGTCTGATTTCGCTGGCATCTTGCTTTTTGCCAATACGCAGAATTTTTTCTAACTCTTTCAACCATTGGGGATCGTTGTCCTCCCAACCATTTTCTTGACCATAGCGATGGAGTAGAACTTTACTCGCTTCTTTCAAGGGTTTGGTATTTGTCGCATTAATGCGCCATCCCCTTTTTTTCCGCGCTTCTGTAATTTTGGCTTGTCCTTCTCCAGATGCTTTGAGACTTGCCATATTGTTTCTGATTTGTCCAAATAATTTTGGAGGCTTTTTCAAACTATTCCAGCTAATCTTATCAAACTATTCCTGCATATTAATAACAAATCTTGATTAAAATTTATTCGGGAATTTAAAGAATTGAAAAAGGCTTAACCGATCGAGTTATAAAAAATTTTTTAGTTGTTCTATCGAGGGATTTTTCTGTATTTGGATAATAATAAAAATATATGAGAATTAATTGTCCCAAAATTGTCTATTTTCAGAAAAGTATCTTGTTAAGGTAAAGCGATTAACAGAGAAGCGATTATGGGATCGTGACAATTGTATCTCTTAACAATTGAGTTTTGAAGGTTGGTTTTGCAATTGGTACATGATTTTGATGAATAAATCGAATTAATTATTGTTCTTAGAAAAGTGCGATCGCTTAAACACTCGCGTGAAAATATTCTTAAAATTGCATCAACCCAACCTCAAACCCAATCTCGATTTTAAGAACCCAAGCCGATCGCCCTTCTCGGCTAAGGCATTCACGAATTTAAACATCTATCTTGACAGGTTCAAATACACCCTATCTAAGATAAAACAGGTTTAGATTGTAAAAAATCTTTTTCCTCTCTTGCGAACCACTGCGATCGCGCAGTGCATAAAATTGGCAGCGTTGAGGTGAAACAAATATTAGAGTCCGAAAATGTCCCTGCTATTTTACTGACTTTTGTTATTTATTGTCGATCGCCCACTGCGATCGACCCAAGAAAAAAGTAGTCATTTAGATCGTGACTACTTCATCTGATTCATATTGACGGAGACCATTATAATGTCAGATTTTTGTTATTGGCACATTACTTCCCTTTTGCATTCCACCCTTAAACAGACTCAACCTCACTCAATCCACGATTCCCAACAGGCCGATCGCGTCGATCGCCTTCTCGGTCAAATCGATCGCGGTGTACTCCAAGAGAAACTGAACCAACTCGATCTCAGTGCTGTGGTAACTTCTCTGGTTCATCCGACCCAAGGCCAGGGATGGACGTACCCACAAGCAAATCTGGCCATCGCCCGTTATTTACTCTTTCTTTTCCTCTCCTATTTGTATCCATCACAAGTTCTCGTTCCTCCCCAAGAGGTCGATCTCGTCTGGCACGAACACCTCCTCCAAGATACCCGCAAATATACCCAAGATTGCGAAATGCTTTTTAATGGGTTCATTCACCATGCCCGTCAAAGCCAACTGTGGGAGAATGCTGTAGAGGAGAATGCCAGTGCAGCTTATCAACAAACGCGATCGCTTCTCGATCTGTATTTACAAGGGGTTTCTCGTACCTCTGGGGATAATTTAACCCTCGAGTTATTAACCCAAGAAACTCCTCCCCAAAAGCAAGAAAGCAGCGCTTGCGGTCATCCTGTTCAAGCATAGGAGAAGTGGCGATCGCGGCGATTGCAGAAAAAATCAAGCCCCGATCGCCCTCAACCTGCAAAATTCAGTAAGTTAAAACAATAGAAAATTCCTCGATACAGTTGGCGTTTGTCGTTAAGTTTGACCATAGGGGTTTCTTTGCGCTACATCGCGGAGAAATTAGCCCTTAACAATTCAGTCTGTGGAAGGAGTTTGCTAAATGGCTAAATTAAAAGTTGCGATTAACGGTTTCGGTCGGATCGGTCGCTTGGTCGTGCGATCGGGAGTCAAAAATCCCAACATAGAATTTGTCGGTATTAACGACCTCTTTCCCCCGGAACAACTTGCTTATATGTTCAAGTATGACTCAACCCACGGCACCTTTCCGGGGACTGTAGAAGGAAATTCGGAAGGGATCGCGATCGACGGTCATTTTATCCCCTGTACGGCTTTGCGAGACCCTAGCGAACTTCCTTGGGGCGATCGCCAGGTTGACTATGTGGTAGAAGCAACGGGACTCTTTACCAATTATGATGGTGCAAACAAGCACATTCAAGCAGGAGCCAAGCGGGTCGTCCTTTCTGCACCCACCAAAGAACCCGAAAAAATCAAAACAATGGTTCTGGGGGTCAATCATGAAGCCTTCGATCCAACAACTGATACCATTGTTTCTAATGCAAGTTGTACCACCAATTGTTTAGCTCCCATCACCAAAGTCATTGATGATAATTTTGGCTTGTCTGAAGGCTTAATGACCACCGTACACGCGGTTACTGCAACTCAACCCACCGTTGATGGACCCAGTAAAAAAGATTGGCGCGGAGGACGGAGTGCAACGCAAAATATTATCCCCGCTTCAACCGGTGCAGCCAAAGCCGTAACGCTTGTTTTACCGGCTTTAAAAGGGAAATTAACGGGGATGGCCTTGCGGGTGCCTACTCCCGATGTTTCTGTGGTCGATCTAACTTTTAAAACCGAAAAAGCCACCAGTTATGAAGATATTTGCAAAGCGATGAAGGCGGCTTCTGAGAATGGTTTAAAAGGCATTCTTGGTTATACCGATGAATGTGTTGTTTCTATGGATTTTAAGGGGGATTCTCATTCTAGTATTTTTGATGCTGGGGCGGGTATTGAGTTAAACCCGAATTTCTTTAAGGTCATATCTTGGTATGATAATGAATGGGGTTATTCTTGTCGTGTTATCGATCTGATGGTAATTATGGCAAAGAAAGAAGGAATTCTCTAGACTCATTCAATCCATAGTTTTCTATGCGCAGAAGTTAATTTCTGGGCTATTTATGATAGGGTAATCGAAAAAGAAAATTCAAGTTAACTATGACCGTCATTTCCACTCCAACTCAATTTCAATATCAACCCCTGTATAAGCCCAATCAAATCTTATGTGGAGGGGGTACAACTGTTGTTGTTACGGGATGGACGGTGAAGGGAATATTGGCAAAACATTTAGATGCTTCTGAATATGCCGCGATCGGTCAGTTGTACAGTCCCACGAGGGGAATTAGTTTATTATTACGCAATTTACTGTTAAATCCTCACGTTCGTTTTTTGGTTGTTTTGAATGCTACGAAAGAGGATCGCAATGCAGGAGGAAGTCAATGTTTATTAGATTTCTTTCGTCATGGTTTTAAGGCTGGAAAAAGCGAGACTGGGCGAGATATTTGGCAGATCGAATCAGAAATTATTGGCTATATCGATCGCGAAATTCCTGCTAATATCTTAGAAGCACTCCGTCAGAATATTGAATATCGAGAAGCAAGTTCTATTGGTGAGGCGAACGCCTTTATTAAATCTTATGCAGAAAAAAGCCCGGTGTCTGTTTGGGGTCAACCGTTAGAGTTTCCCTTTTCTCAGACTGTCCCGACAGTTTTTCCTGGCGATCGTTACGGACATTTAATTAAAGGCAAAACCATCGCGGAAACATGGGTGAAAATCATTCATCGTATCAAAACAACGGGAACAATTCGTCCGACGGGTTATGATGGACAATGGCAAGAATTAATCGATTTAATGGCAGTTGTGACCGATGAACCCGCAGATTTTTACTTTCCCGAACCGAATTATTTGCCCTGCGATCGCACT
>NZ_JAYGHV010000444.1:0-6272 GCF_034932145.1 Spirulina sp. 06S082
TCTCAATCAATCAATCCTATCTAATTTACCAACTCCTGCTTTTTTGGTTGAGTTGGATAAACATGATGACAATAATTTACCATAAATCACTCTGTTTGACTATATTTTTAGTTAAACTTTACAATACAAAGTCCAACCTCTCACCATGTCCGAAATTAAAACTATTGTTCTTCCCGATGAATGTACGCAAATTGCTCTCTGTGGCGGACCCTACAGCAATTTTAGTGCAGTTGAGGCATTTTTAGAAGCAACCAAAAATATAGAACATCGATTTTGTTTGGGAGATATAGGAGGGTTTGGACCTTGTCCCGATCGCACCCTCGATCTATTGCGATCGTCCCAGATTATTTGTTTGCAAGGGAATTACGATCGCGCGATCGCCTACGAGGAAAGAGATTGCGGTTGCGGTTACTCCGATCCTCGCGATCGCCATTTTGCACAACTCAGCTACGATTACACCTTTGCCAAAACTTCTCCTCACCATCGCGAGTGGTTACAAAAACTCCCTTATCTCATTCGCTTAGAATGGCGAGAACATTCTCTCTTATTATGCCACGGTAGTCCCCAACAAGTTAACGAATTTGTTTGGGAATCAGAAACCGAGGATCGCCAAATTGCACAGAATTTGCGACAATTCCAAGTTACCGGAATTTGCTGCACTCATTCGGGACTCCCTTGGCTGCGTCGCATTGAGGAAGGATTTTGGTTGAATGTGGGGGTTTTGGGACGACCTCCCCATGAAGGAAAACGCCACGTTTATTATGCGATCGCGGACTTTCCTACCACCATAAAGACTCCTCAACCGCGTTTAATCCCTTTAGCTTATGATGTTGAGACAGTTGTTTCTCTGATGGAAAAAGAAGGATTACCCGTTGAATTTCGCGAATCTTTACAACACGGAATTTGGACAACTTGCGGGGAAATTTTACCCGAAGCAGAAAAAATAGTCCGTCCTCGTGTTTAATACTGACCAAGTATTCTTGCTTGGTAATTTTTTGCTGTTCATTCTTTATTGCAAATATCTATGGCTTTAATTTTGACTTGGACGCTTTTATTTGGTTACGGTTTCTTTGTCTATCAAATCGTCCAAAAAACAACCCCAGACCGTGTTTCCGCTTCTGGATTTTTTCATGGCGAATCTGCTAACGGAAAATCCCCCAGTTTATGGTTATTGGTATCCAGTGCAGCAATTAGCTGGATTTTTGCCAAATCTATCGATAATGCTGCCAGTTTAGCACAGTCTTTTGGCATAGCAGGTGGCATTGGCTATGCCATCTATTATCTTAGTTTTGTCACTGCGGCGATCGCCATTTACTATATTCGCAAGCGTTGGGGTTTTCATTCTCTCCCAGAGTTTTTAGTGAATAAATATGGAGCATTGTGTGCTAAATTCTTTCTCATTGCGATCGCCATTCGTCTCTTTAATGAAGTCTGGTCAAATACCAAAGTTTTCTCTCTTTATTTTGGAGAAGAAGGGAGTTGGGGCTATTGGTTAGCCGTCCTCTTTGTTACCGCTTTTACAGTCTATTACAGCCTTTGGGGAGGACTTCGCAGCAGCTTGTTAACTGATGGGATGCAAATGTTATTAGCAGCCGTCTTATTAGTGATTATTTTAGTCATTTTAATACCGGGTTTTATCAGCCAAGGATTACCCGTTGTTGACTCCGAGACAAATAGGGCAGGTTTAACGTTTTGTGGGTTAGCTTTCGTGCAAATCTTTAGCTATCCCTTTCACGATCCCGTCTTAACCGATCGCGCTTTTATTACTTCCCCCAAAGTAATGTTAAAGGGTTTTATTTTAGCTGGTTTGGTAAGCGGTGGCTTTATTTTACTCTTTAGTGGTGTTGGGTTATATGCGCTAACTTTTGGATTAGCAGGAAAAGCAACATTAGCAGTCCCAAAATTGTTTGGATTGCCCTTACTGTTAGTTTTTAATGCAATTATGTTGACCAGTGCAGGGTCTACTTTAGATTCTACCTTTTCTAGTGTCGCTAAATTAACAGCAAGAGATTGGTCGAATCGACAAGGAAAACCAGAGGAATCTGAAGCGCGTTTTGGGAGATGGTCGATGATCGCGATCGCAGTGTTAGGAAACTTACCTTTATTGGGGGTTTACCTGGGCGATAAAGTCGGACCAGCGATTATTCTAGCAACCACCATTAGCGGGACAATGGTAATGGGTTTAGCGCCTATTTTCTTGTTAGCTTTTATTCCCAATGCGGGACGATGGAGTTTTAACTTTTCCTTTTGGACAGGATTAAGTTTGGGGGTTTTGCGTGTGGTTGAGAGTGCTTTTTCTGTACAAATTTTTCCTGAATGGATCGCGATCGGTGCGGGAAAATATGCCCTCGATCTGGGAATTAATGTTTATGGTTTGATTCTCTGTACTCTCGGATTTTTACTCGGGACAATTTGCAATAGAATGGGCGATACCCGGTGAGTAAAGTCGGGGTTGCCTCGCTTTTTGTGGGGTTTGGTCATTGATACAGTAGAAAAGATATTCAGCTTCTGTTAAAATAAAACATTGTCGTCCACAGAGAAACCGATGGTTGTCGCGACTCAACGCTTATCTTATGCTGAATTCTTAGCGCAATGTCCCGAGGATGGGCGCTATGAGTTAGTTAATGGGGAGATTGTTAAATTGCAGCCAATTCGAGCGCATCAAAACATTGCACGATTCCTACTGTTTGGTTTCAATGATGAAATTAGACGCATATCAGCCAATCTTATCGTTGACACTAGTGTGGTTATTCAAACTACATCTCGTCAGGCCAGACGACCAGATGTTAGTGTAGTTGATTCTAGTGTGTGGAATGCTGATGTAATGACCTATAGTGCATTAACAGAACCACCTTTATTAGCCGTAGAAGTGGTTTCGACAAATTGGGATGATGATTATATCGATAAACTCGCCGAATACGAACAATTAGGTATTCAAGAATATTGGATCGTAGACTATCTCGCCGTCGCCAGTCGCAGCTATCTCGGTAATCCTAAAGTTCCTACTGTGTTCGTTTATCAGTTGCATGAAGGAAAATATCAGCAGCAAAAGTTTACAGGAGAAGAACCGATTGTATCGGGAATCTTCCCAGAATTAACATTAACCGTTACCCAAATTATCAACGCCACGCAAATCGGGTGATTTTACGGAAATTACTTGGGTGCATCTCAAATTTGTAAAAATATAAGGAACAAACTCAAGCAACTTTAGAGGAAGAACGTCAAAAAACGCAACAATTGAGAGAGCGTCTTATACAATTAGGTGTCGATCCTGATAGTCTACCCTAGTTTTGGCGGTGCGATCGCATTTAAACATAAAAATGTGAGGACATTAAATTTAACGTCCTTACAGGTTTTAACTCTTACAGGGTTTAACTAATCCCCTCGCAAGAGCGAAAAATAATACCTACCGATCTAAAAATGCCACAACTTTAACGCCAAACTCCTCTTCAAATACCTCTTTTTTGTAATCTAAACTCCATAATTCTAACTCGCAATCATCTCCAACAAACGCGGGACTGAGACATAACTCCAAACGTTGCCGATCGCCATAATATTGACATTCTACTTTAGCAACCGCCCCAATTTGTCGCCGATCCAAAGCGATCGCCACCCTTAAAAGTGCGCTTAACTGATTGACAATTTGCCGATCGCGCTTATCCGTTAAATTTTGATAATTTTCGTGCTTTTTCTTCGGCGTGCTTTTACGATGATAGCGGGCCAGATTAGCAATAATTTCCAATTCTGTTTCCGTATAGCCCAATAATTCCCCATTGCGAATCAGATAATAAGAATGCTTGTGGTGTGCTGCATGAGAAATGTAGATACCACTATTGTGCAGTATCGCTGCTGCCCATAATAAATCCCTTTCGCTTTCACCCCAAAAATGTAACTTTCCTTGTAATTGGTCGAATAAACTAAGGGCAAAATTAGCCGTCCGTTCGCTATATTCAAGATCCACTTGATATTTGTGGGCAAGTTTGCGAACATGGCGATCGCGCACTTCACTTTGATAGCGAAAAGGACTGCCAATTAACCCTTGTTTCAGCATCCAATCCACAATAATCCCTTCCCGTAAAGCCCTTTCGCATAAGGCGATCGCCTCCATTTCCAACATCTTCATCGCTTCCACCAGCACGATCGCCCCTGGAACAATGATTTCGGCGCGTTTTTCCGAAAGACCGCTCACTTGCAAGCGTTCCTCATAACTCATTTTAGCTAGGCGCTCTGTTAACTCCTCTAATGCAGACAAACTCACTTGATACCCTGTCAAAGGATTGGGTTCCCCCTCTTCAGTTTCTCGCGCCAGCACGATCGCCAAGGCTTGAATCGTCCCCGATGTTCCCACCATTTTGGCCTGTTCATTTTCGGCCAAACCATTGCGAATATTTTCCACTGGGCGCTCTAACATTCCTCGCACATAAGCTCGTAGATAGACCAATTCTGCCTCACTTATAGGGTCTTCCGAGACAAACTCCCGCATTAAGCGAACCGCCCCAACCTTCGTGCTGCTTAAAAATCGTTCTTCTTGGCGATCGGCGAGAACCAACTCCGTAGAACCGCCCCCAATATCAATAATAATGTAAGGATTCTGGCCAAACTCCATCCCCGACAGGACACCCAAATAAATACGCCGCGCTTCCTCCTGTCCGGAAATCAAGTTAACCTGCAAACCTAATTCATTGTCAACTTGTTTCAGGAATTCTCCCCCATTCGGCGCTTCTCGCACGGCACTGGTAGCGACAGCAAAAATATGTTGTGCGTTAAAACTAACAGCCAAGGCCTGACATCGTTGTAAGGCTTCTAGGGCGCGAGAAATGGCTTCAGGGGTTAACTTTCCCGTTTTGCGATCGCGCTCCCCCAAACGCACCGTATCCTTCTCTTTCGCCACGATGGTAAACGTCGCCAATTGCGGATCGATCTCAACAATCACCATGTGAATCGAATTGGTGCCGATATCGATCGCCCCTAAAATAACTTTATCTGACGAGTTGGCTTGAAGCAATCCCGTCCAATTTTGCGATGCAGCAACTGCTTTTGTCATAGCTCTTAAAATTAGCTCTAAAACTGAAATTCGGACTCTAAATACCGCCGATGCGGAAATCACGTTAAATTTTAAAAAAAGACCTGTTTAGTACTATAAACGCGAATGACAACCCCATCCCAATTATCCAGCGAATCTGTTGTGAAAACCATTGTGCGTCTTTTGCGCTGGGATAAACCCGCAGGACGACTGATTTTGATGATTCCTGCACTCTGGGGGATTGTTTTAGCCGCGCGAGGTTTACCGCCGATCCCCCTCATCTTCGTTATTATTTGCGGGAGTTTGGCCACCAGTGGCTTAGGATGTGTCGTTAACGATCTTTGGGATCGCGATATTGACCCGAAAGTTGCTCGAACCCGCGATCGCCCTCTCGCCTCCCGCGCCCTCTCAATTAAAACCGGAATTGGAGTCGGTCTTGTGGCCTTAGCATCTGCCGCAGGGTTGGCATTTTACCTCAATCCTCTCAGTTTTTTACTCTGTTTGGCAGCAGTCCCCATAATTCTCTGTTACCCCCTCGCCAAGCGCTTTTTTCCCATTCCTCAATTGGTTCTTGCCCTTGCTTGGGGGTTTGCGGTTCTCATTAGTTGGAGTGCGGTAACAGGTACATTAGAAACCCCAACCTTACTTTTGTGGGGGGCTGTGGTGTTGTGGACCTTGGGATTTGATACCGTCTATGCCATGAGCGATCGCGACGATGATGCTAAAATCGGAGTCAATTCTTCCGCCCTATTTTTCGGTTCCTTTGCCCCTCTTTTTGTGGGATTATGTTTCCTCGGTACCGCAGGACTTTTAGCCGATCTTGCCCTCATACTCCATTTACAAACTGGATTTTGGCTGACATGGTTAGTGGCAATTGTGGGTTGGATGTGGCAATATCTCCAACTCCTTCGAGACAATCTTTCCCAATCTATCTATGGTCTAATCTTTCGGCAAAATGTTGTTTTAGGGTTTATTTTATTGCTGGGAATGATTATGAGTTTTTAATTGTCCGACTACTTAACTATTTTTTAACAATGGGAGCGGGAATTCCCCTCTTCAAATCTTTGATTGAAGAGGGGATGAGAGCGACCTCCAAAGGTCAATTGGATAAGCTGAGGAGCGGTGCAACCTCGGCACGAGGTTGCACCGCGACGCTACGCGAACAGCCAAGGAACGCGCACCAAGAGAAACCTCACCCGTCCCTACTCCCTCCGGGAACCCTGTGGGAACGACCTCAAAATCAGTTATA
>NZ_JAYGHV010000445.1:0-6003 GCF_034932145.1 Spirulina sp. 06S082
ATTGTTTGGCATATAAATCATCCTTCGGGGTATAAAAGGACTCTCTTCGCACGAGAATATTAGCTTCTGCAACGAGAATTTGGCTACTAGCTGCGAGGCGATTGGCCAGTTTGATCGGATTCTCTCGAGACTGGGAGGTGAGACGATAAATAAACGCATCGGGGATGCCCTCGAGAGGTCGCAGTAACTGCAAATTAAAATGCTGGGCGATCGCGTCTCTTTCCGATTCTTCTACAGCTTCCACAAATTGCAGGGTTAACTCATCTGTCAAATAAACAAGAGTTTCTGGGCTTTTTTCCAATTGGTAAACATGGCTGGCAAAAGCCACCAAATCCAAGCGCCGCGCCATCCCCATCACTCTTTCCAAGGCATCGGCTTCCACCAAAACTTCAATTAACTGACTTTGAGGAAGCAGATTATAGCGCAACCGCCCCAACTCTGGGGGAATTTCCACATCTGCCGAGACCAAACGCAACGTTAGGCGATCGCCCACCTTCAATAAATTTAATTCTTCCCCACCCCTCTGCAAAATCAAGCCCACTCGGGTTTCGGGAACATTGATATTGTCCAGGGACTCATTGTCTGCCATTGCTTGCCGTCTCCATAAAATATTGATTGGTTCGATCGCGAACATCAGTGGTAATATTACTCAATGTTTGCTTAATATTTGGTTATATTGTTTGTGGCTTTTGCCCGCCAGATGACTCTATGCTATTTTCCAATATGCTCTTTTCCCATACTTTCTTTTCTAATTCTCGCCGCCTGAAGTTATTGAGTGTTTGTTTATTGTGCCTCGCGCCAATGGCCATCTGGGGACAACCCGCCCGAGGACAGATTCCTATTGAAGATTTTGGCAATGAGTCGGAAGAATTTCCCCCCTTCCTTCCCGAAGGTAATCCTCCTCTCCAACAAACCAATAGTTTGCTCAGTTTAACCGGCGGCCAGCGCCTTTTAGAAGAAGCGAGTTTTGCCATTGATGGGGAAAATTATGACCTCGCTTCGCAAAAATTACAAGAAGCCAGACAAGTTTTTAACCAATTATCTAACTTTTACCAGCAATTGGCTGGTAGTTTTGCAGGCATTGACGGCAGTATCGCCGAACAACAGCGCAAACAAGCCTTAGAAACTGCACAACTGCGCGATCGCGCTACCTATCAACTGGCTTTGGTTCACCGGGCGCAAAATCAACCGGAATTGTCGGTGCCTTTATTGGTTCAAATCGTGCGATCGCAGAACCCCACCACAGACTTAGGCAGAAAAGCCTATCAACATCTGACGGAATTAGGGTTTGAGCAATCCCAAGACCCCTCTGAAGAGTTTCGCCCCTTACAACAGTCGAATAGCATTCTCAGTTTAGCGGGAGGAAGACGTTTCCTTGAGGAAGCCACCACCGCCTTTGAAAGTCAGAATTACCCCCTCGCCGTCCAAAAGCTACAAGAAGCGAGACAAGTCTTTAACCAGTTATCTAACTTTTACCAACAATTGGCCGGGAGTTTTGCGGGCATTAACTCCCGTACCGCAGAGTCACAACGGGTTAATGCCCTAGAAGCAGCACAGTTGCGCGATGATGCTACCTATCAACTGGCGGTGGTTCACCGGGCGCAAAATCAACCGGAATTGTCGGTGCCTTTGTTGGTTCAAATCGTGCGATCGCAAAATCCCACCACGAATTTAGGACAACGTGCTTACCAACAGCTTTTGGAACTAGGTTTTGTCACCGTGCCTTTTCCCAGTCCGAGTGAAAATACAAGCAGCAGTAATTAATCCGCTACCCGTTAAGAAATATATCTATCGGTGGGAGGATTCCCCTGGGTAAGTAGCATAACAGGGGAAAGACTCGATAAAATACAATCGATATCAATGTGGTTATTGCGGGAGGTTTGATGGTTAGTCTAGCCGAAGTTGAAAACAAAATTAAAGCGTCTTTACCCGATGCTCGAGTAAAGGTAGAGGATTTGACAGGAGGGGGCGATCATTTACAAGCAACCGTGATTTCGCAGTTGTTTGCTGGGCAAACGCGGGTTAAACAACACCAACTTGTTTATAGGGCGCTGCAAAGTTCGTTAGCATCAGAGGCGATCCATGCCCTTGCCTTAAAAACCTACACCCCCGAAATGTGGGAAACCACGGGACAATCTTGGTAGTTTGTCCCAAACTGTTTTTGCAGTCGATTTGATTTCATTCAACCTAAATCCTTAAGGAGTTACTTCATGACACCCGAACTTAAAGAACGCATTGACAGCATTGTTAAGGAAGACAAAATTGTTGTTTTTATGAAGGGGTCTAAACTCATGCCCCAATGCGGTTTTTCTAATAATGTCGTGCAGATTCTCAATACCCTTGGCGCTTCTTATAAGACTTTTGATGTCTTGAGCGATAACGAAATTCGACAAGGAATTAAAGAATATTCTGAATGGCCGACTATTCCTCAAGTGTATATTAATGGGGAATTTTTAGGCGGTTCTGATATCTTGATCGAAATGTACCAAAATGGCGAACTCCAACAAGCTGTAACAGTGGCTTTGGCTTCTTAAGTGGCGATCGCGCTTTGGGGTGAAGGGGATAATAATTATCCCCTTCTTTCTCCCTTTAAGCGCGATCGGGGAAATATTTCAGGGGCAAATTCGCGAATTTGTTGTGGGGAAATTTGTTAGGATTTTTGTAGAACTTACTTTTTTGCCCCAACCGCGATCGCGCCAGCCTTTTTTTCCAGCCCTTTTTTCACCATGACCTCTACTCTTGTTAAGCGATTTCAAATTAGTTCAGGAAAAAATAAAATTGTCGGTTTGACTACAGGAATAGCCGTTATTATTGCCTCGGGCATTGTCGCCTTACTGCCCCCCTCTCCCCCTCCCCCCAAAGAGTATCAAGCGATCGGCATCCTTAAATACGCCCCTCCTACTCCCACGGCAAGCAGTACGGGGCAGAATTTGTACGAGCAAGGTAGAGCCTCCATTAGTAAAGAGATTTTATTGGCCGATCGCGTCTTGATTAACGTTGCTCGAGAGATGAGAATTAAAGATCCGGCTAATCTATTTAAAAATCTTAACATTAAGTTTCCTGAAACAGAAGAAGATGCACAAGTGATTCGAGTGGAGTACAAAAATACCGATAAAGAAAAGTCGGAAAAAACTTTACGTTTCTTACTGGCAGAAATGGTAGAGGAGAGTCGGTTGTTTAATACGGCTATGCTGCGATCGCAAATCGAGGCTTTGAAAAAACGAGAATTAGAAGCGAGGGCAGACTTAAAGGAGGCAGAACAAGTATTTTATAATTTTATGAGCCGAGAGGGAGGGGACTTAATTGCCGCTCAAGATGGTACGCTCTTTTCGGGTATTAGTCTCAGCGAACAACAGCAACGAGAGTTAAAAGTCCAATTAGAGGGGGTTATTGCTCAACTTCAAAGTTTGCAGGATCAATTGGGGTTAACCCCAGCAGAAGCCTCGGTTTCCTTAGCTTTGAGTAGCGATCCCATTATTGCCAGCTTGCGGGCGCAACTTTTGCAAATCGAAACCCAAATTGAGTTGCTCTCCAAAAAGTATCGCCCCGAACATCCGATCCTCGCCGATTTGTTGCAGCAAAAAGAAACTTACGATCGCCAGTTTATCCAGCGCACCTATGAAGTCATCGGCAATGATAATGTTTTTAAGGCGGCTCCGGTGGAAATTCGCAAAGCCAGCAGTTTAGATACGGTTCGCCAACAGATGGCGACTCAACTGGTACAGTTACAAGCACAACGGGAAACCCTGGAAGGACAACTCTCAGCAGTGCGCGATACGGAACAAGAATTGCGCCAATCTTACGAACGTTACCCCACAAAACAACTCGAACAAGAAAACTTACAACAGCAATTACAATTGCGAAAACAATTTCACGACACCATTGAGACGAGGTTGGTAGATGCACAATCGGCGGAAGTTGAAACCGTGGGGAGTTTGGCGATCGCCCAAGACGCTGTAGCCCTGGAACCGCAAGAGGAGCCGTCTGGAACCATCAATCCTGTCATTATTGTGATGGGAGGTATTATTGCTGGGGGAATTGCTGGTGCGGGGATTGTTTTAGTCTTATCTTTCTTCGATCCGATTTTATATACCGCTCAAGAATTGCGATCGCTCTTAAATGAACGGGAAATCAGAATTTTAGGGGAACTTCCGACTTTACTCGAACCGGAGAATGAGGATTTATTGGCTTTATTACTGGGGGAAAATATCGATTGCTTAGACGCTTACGAGCGCTTCCGCAGCAACCTGCGCCGTTTTGCACCGAAAAACACAAAAGTGATTTTAGTCACCAGTGTCGGGCGTGCTGAGGGGAAAAGCACGACGGCTTATAATTTAGCCATTGCTGCGGCTTATGCTGGCAAGCGCACGTTACTCATTGAAGCAGATTTGCGATCGCCCTCGAATGCTCCTGCGGTGAATTTGCAAAGCGATCCCGATGCCCAGGCGGAACCTTTGGCTTATTATGGTTCTCACAATGAATGCGTTAATTTAGTGCCGACTGTAGAAAATCTCTATATTGTTCCTAGTGTTGGTCCCCAGCGCAAAGCGGCGGCGATCGTGGAGTCAAGTGAATTGCGCCGCCTCTTGGAGGATGCCCGTCAGCGCTTCGATTTTGTGGTTTTGGATACTGCTTCCCTAAACAGTTGCAATGATGCCTTCCTGCTGCAACCTTTGACGGATGGGATAGTTGTGGTGACGCGCCCTGGGGTGAGTGAAAGCTCTCTGGGCAGTACCCTCGAACAAATGGTAGAAGCGGAAATGCCGATTTTAGGTGCAGCGATCAATGATGTGGAGATGACTTTAGGGGGACAAGAAGTGATGGATGAGGCGATCGGGCTACCTGGAGATATGGTCGAACATTTAGCGTTAGATGAGGAGGAAATTCCCGGTTTACACAATGGAAACGGTTCCCACAAAAAGAAGTTACCGCGAAAGGTTGCTCACCGATGAAATTGGAGGCGATCGCATTTTAGGGATAAAGATTTATGAATCAATATAGTATGGTTATTTAATCACAATCAGATAGTATTTCGCCCCCTGGTTTCCCCCCAAATCTGGGGGGAACCGGAGTCAAAGTCCCCCAAAATTGGGGGATTTAGGGGGCTATTTTTGGGATTCTCTGAAATCATGCTTGCAATCTTGCAAATTCGGCATGAATGAAGTCGTTAATATCTTCTCTTTCTCCTAAAGTTTCTCTTAATCCTCCTATATTGTCGTAATAGCCATTTCTTGAAGGATTTACAAATAATTTGCCACAGTGATAGTTTTTTCCTGTGCTGGGAATTTTGTTGATACAGGGGGTGGGGTAAGGAGCGATCGTACCAATCGGGTTAAGATGGAGGTTCAACACCAATTATAGGTGCTTTGGGAACAGAGAGAAAAGATTGTTCTGTTAGGGATTTTAGAGTTTCATCAACTTTACTAACCCTCTCATAGAGATTCATTTCTCTAAATATTTCACGGGATTGCTTAAGCAGATTGATAGCTTGCTGATAGTCTTTTTTATGACTATAAGTATTCCCTAGATTGTGGAGAGATATTGCAATTCCATAGCGATCGCCAATTTCTCGTCTAATCTCCAAAGATTGCTGATAATATTTAATTGCTTGACCGTATTCTCCTTGAGATTTATAAATATTCCCTAGATTGTGGAGAGATATTGCAATTCTATAGCGATCGCCAATTTCTCGTCGAATCTCCAAAGATTGCTGATAATATTTAATTGCTTGACCGTATTCTCCTTGAGATTTATATACACTCCCTAGATTATTAAGAGAAGATTCAATTCCAGAGCGATCGCCAATTTTTTGTTTAATCTCCAAAGATTGCTGATAATATTTAATTGCTTGACCGTATTCTCCTTGAGATTTATATACACTCCCTAGATTATTAAGAGAAGATGCAATTCCAGAGCGATCGCCAATTTTTTGTTTAATCTCCAAAGATTGCTGATAATATTTAATTGCTTGACCGTATTCTCCTTGAGATTTATATACACTCC
>NZ_JAYGHV010000446.1:0-5942 GCF_034932145.1 Spirulina sp. 06S082
AGTAGGGACGGGTGAGGTTTCTCTTGGTGCGCGTTCCTTGGCTGTTCGCGTAGCGTCTCCAAAGGAGCGGTGCAACCTCGGCACGAGGTTGCACCGCTCCTCAGCTTATCCAATTGACCTTTGGAGGTCGCTCTCATCCCCTCTTCAATCGAAGATTTGAAGAGGGGAATTCCCGCTCCCATTGTTAAAAAATAAACAGAGTAAAAAATATGGCTTCTCAGTGGCAAAATCTACTTAAAAATATCGGAGAATGGCAAGGATCGTTTACCAAATTCTCCCCGGAAGGGCAGCAATTAGAGGATGTTCCTAGCATTCTCATTCTTGAAGGATTGCAAGATAATAAAGCCCTACGATTAACCTTAAATCGCTTTCCTCAAGATAAACCTCCCTACAATTTTACAAGTGAATTCTCGTCCCTGAATCGTAGTATGCTTGTGTTTGAAGATGGGGCATTTTCTAAGGGGTCGATGCAGTGGAGTCCCGTGAGTGAATTTGGGGGAGAATTTGGTTTAAAAACAGACAATGAACGCTTGCGTTTGGTGCAGTTATATACAGGAGAAAGTCAATTACAAAGCATTACTTTAATGCGGGAAAAATTAGCAGGAACGAGTCCTCCTCAAAGACCAATATTAACCCCAGAACAGCTAATTGGAGAATGGCGAGGAGAAGCAACGACATTATATCGCGACTGGAGTAGCGATCGCATGGCCACCCACCTCAAAATCGAAACAGAAGGTCGCGATCGCCTTTCGCAAACTCTCAGTTTTGGGACGGGATCTGCCGTCAAAACCCTGCGATCGACGGCAAAAATAGAAGGGTCAAGGCTTCATTTTGAAGATAGCGAACAACCTTATCAAATTCTCCTCTTACCCAATGGTGCATCTTCTAATTGTCCCACAACGATCGCCCCCCGCAAGCGATTTGTTTTAGAATTAGGATGGCTGGTAAGGCCAGAACTGAGATTGCGTCTCATTCGCAGTTATAGCGATCGCGGAGAATGGGTTCATTCAACTTTAGTTCGCGAGGAAAAACAACGGTAAATTTGCTGTTCCTAAAATCATCCAAAATTTAATAAAATAGAGGTGTAAAAAATACACCTCCATCCTCTTTTTAACCTTGGGAAACTTAGATTTTCCGAGAATAATACTCAACTACAAGGAGTTCGTTAATCTGTAGGGCGATCCATTCGCGATCGATAATTCCATTCACTTTCCCTGTCATGCTTTCCTTGTCATATTCTAAATGACTGGGAATATTTGCTAAACCCGGAAATTCCATATTGGCTTGTACCAAACGGCGAGAACCATCACGATTCCTCACTTTAATGACATCCCCTGGGCGGCACTGATAACTGGCAATATCTACCCGGCGATCGTTGACCATAAGATGACCGTGGTTAACCAATTGTCGCGCACCGGGGATCGTTCCTGCCATGCCCAGACGAAACACGGTATTATCGAGACGCATCTCCAGCAATTGTAATAGCTTTTCCCCCGTGGAACCCGTAGCGCGACGTGCCTGTAGCATATAGCGCATTAACTGCTTTTCCGAGATACCATAGTTAAAACGCAGTTTTTGTTTTTCTTCGAGACGAATAGCGTATTCAGATCGCTTGCGTCGGTTTTGGCCGTGTTGTCCGGGGGGATAGGCGCGACGGGCGGTTTTGCGGGTTAAGCCAGGGAGTTCTCCCAAACGGCGTGTAATCCGCAAACGCGGTCCTCTGTAACGAGACATTTATTTTCTTACTCCTGTTAGATTTAAAATTTCAGGCTTGAAGTTCGCTTTTGAGGGCGATCGGGTGTTGGTGGCTTTGCACCTAAATTTTTTACCCGAACTTACTATTATACCTCAAAACGGTGGCGCGATCGCATTTTAAGTCTGGGACGCGATCGCGATCGCAATAACTTGTAATCTGAGAAAATGTAATAAACTGTTACAGTAAAGAGGGACAAAGAGAATTTCTGAACAGCCCGATAGTAAACTGGTAGTATTCCCAAAATGTCAATCCCAACCCCTCCAGAAAGCGAAATTCTGAAAGCCGTTCTCGAGCCTTTATTAGAGGATTTTCTGGGCTGGTTTTCGCGATCGCGTTCCCTCTTAGAGTCAGAATCCTTAGATTTTCTGGAGGAAAGCGATCGAATCGATCTCCTCAAGAGAGTAAACACAGCAGATCGAGAGGTTCGCACCGCCCAAATGATGTTTCGGGCAACCGAAGGAAAAGCGGGAATTGACCCCTCTATTCTCGTCCCTTGGCATCGATTGGTTCTGGAATGCTGGCAGGTTTCAGCACAAAGAAGGGGTTCAGCCAAAACACAACCTGGTCAACAACAAGGAGAAGAGGAATAAATTGTCAATCTCAATTGTCAATTCTATCAATTCCTCCGGATTGCAAAAATTTAAGGCCCCCATAAAAAAAATCATAATGAGAGGTACAAAATGTTACATTTTCTTTACATTCTAGTTTTTACAGTCATTGCCTTTGTTGCGATCGGAAATTTGATTCGCAATCTCTTTACATTAGGTCGAGAATCTAATCGCAGCCTCCCCCATCTCGGCTTAGAAAATAACACCTCTATGCCTCAACCTGCAACTCGTAGGGCTTCTATTCCCCATCCGGAATTGTTAGATAGTAATGGTAAACCCATTAACGAACCCTTATTAGTTATGCGATCGGTTGATGTAGAAGAAGCGAGAGAAAGACTTGATGCGCTTTATCGTTCTTCTCCCGGTGTAAATGAGAATGAGGGATAAATTATCCTGCTTGAATCGCCTAAATTCCGCACTTCAAAATATGTTTGAATATTGATTGAAAATAAAGGAGTGCGGGTTCTGGGTGAGAATTATAAAGCAGGAGTACATAAAAAAAATATGGCGCAAACTTTAGCAATTGAACGAAATCTTAAAACCTTAAGTCAACTCCAAAACGAAATTTGTATCAATTAAGCCAAGTAAGATTAAGGGAGGAAACAATTAAACTGATTGTCTTATCTCCACTATTGAAATTAGCTGGCTTTTACGATCCATCCTTCCAGTTTCGAGCCGAAGAAACGATTCAATTAGCCATTGAAAGTCAGGAAATAATCTATCGAGGTCGAATTGATGCCCTTGTTCTTCAAGATCGGCTTTGGATTGTTGTTATTGAATCAAAAGAAACCAGTTTTTCTCTCGAACTTAGTGGGTGAAAAGAACTTTACTCTATTTTTTGTCTTGTACTATAATGATCTCTTTTGTAAATACTTTTTAACTCAACACAAATTATGGTTCAAAAAAAGCAATTAACCATAGACAAAAAACTAACATAGTACACAAAATGCCTGCATCAGTAGAAGATAAAAATTGAGCTTTGTAAATAAAAGAAGACAATTTACTTTTTGGTGCCGCAAACTTTATTCCCATAATTCGTCTTAGGTCGTGATACATAGGTTTTGCTCTATCAGCATACCGTAAACTAATAATTTGAATGTATGCCCACAGAATAGATAAACATATTCCAACTCCAATAATTAACCTGTGATCACTAATTGAGTTAGATGTCGCCAGCACAAGTGTGCCGGCATTAAGCCCCGCAAACGATGAAAATCGCTGCCAATAAATTTCTTGTTCTCGAAGAATTTGTTCATTCAAAAACTTCAATGCTTCTACTTTATCACCACCAAAACTATTTATTAGGTTTTCAAGATCATCAGTCATGGCAAAAACTTTCAATAAAAAAAATCGAATCAAAATCAAGATAAAAATATTGGATTGAAGTATTTTTACCAATAAAATTTATTGATATAAGAGCGAGAGAGAGAGCGCGTTAATGCTATCATCACAAGGATGGAAGGTGGAAAAATAGCAGGAGAGAGAGACATTTGAATGTGAATATGATTTAGTATTGGCAATAATAGAAGCTGTAGAACAGCGAGGAAAAACACAAGAACTAAAGGTAGACTTATTCCATTTTAAGCAGAAAAAGAAAAAAGACAAGCAAGTTAAGCCTTGTTTACTTTTCTTTACACAGACTATAACGATTGTGTCCGACCACTTATATATTCTCTCTTACCTCGTCAAAATCGGCTTTATCCTGTTTTACAAATTTTGAAAGGTTTTGGCGATCGCATTAAAACAAACTAAAAAATCCCTTGCATCTCAGTTTTGCAAAAATGCGCGATCGCAGTACAATTCAGAAAGTTTCAGCATTAATTTTTTCCTTTTGATTCATGGTTGTCCTGCTCAAAAACGCCTCATCCCATCAAGATTTAATCGTTACACCACCGACAGAAGGGATATCTTTACACGGTAGCGTAAAAATTCCAGGAGATAAGTCGATTTCTCATCGCGCCCTGATGTTGGGGTCGATCGCCCAAGGAAAAACAACTATTCAAGGACTATTGTTAGGAGAAGATCCCCACAGTACCGCCGCTTGTTTTCGCATGATGGGGGCGACGATTTCCGAGTTAAATGACACAGAAGTGAGCGTGGAAGGGATCGGCTTGGGCAATTTGCGAGAACCTAAAGGAGTTTTAAATGCGGGAAATTCGGGAACGACATTGCGGTTAATGTTGGGGCTATTGGCTTCTCATGGCGATCGCTTTTTTGCGGTAACGGGGGATGATTCCCTGCGATCGCGTCCCATGTCCCGCGTCGTCAAACCTCTCGCCCAAATGGGGGCGACGATCTGGGGACGAGAAGATAATGCCTTCGCACCTTTAGCCATTCGCGGACGACAATTACAGGGTATTCATTATCATTCTCCCATTGCTTCCGCCCAAGTTAAATCCTGTCTTCTCTTGGCGGGTTTATCGGCGCAAGGAAAGACCACTATTACAGAACCCGCCCTCTCTCGGGATCACAGCGAACGGATGTTAAAGGCTTTTGGGGCAGAATTAAGCATCGATCGCGAAACCAATAGCGTCACAGTCGTTGGGGGATCGGGTACTTTACAAGGGCAAAATATCATCGTACCGGGAGATATTAGTTCGGCGGCATTTTGGCTAGTAGCGGCGGCGATCGTGCCAGGTTCGGAATTATTAATTGAAAATGTCGGCGTAAACCCAACCAGGACGGGGATATTAGAAGTTTTGGCCATGATGGGGGCAGATATTGTGCGGGAAAATGAACGCCTCGTGACTGGGGAACCTGTCGCCGATCTGCGAGTGCGTTACGGTAAGTTAAAGGGGTGCGCGATCGCGGGAGATATCATTCCTCGTCTCATCGATGAGATTCCCATTTTAGCCGTCGCAGCGATGTTTGCAGAAGGGACAACGACGATTAAAGATGCAGCAGAATTGCGAGTGAAAGAAAGCGATCGCCTCGCGGTGACAGCTTCGGAATTGAATCGCATGGGTGCAAAGATAACCGAACTTCCCGACGGTTTGGAAATTAGCGGAGGAGTGACACTAACGGGGTGCGAAACTGATAGTTATACCGATCATCGTATTGCGATGAGTTTGGCGATCGCGGCACTTGCAGCCAAGGGGACAACCACAATTCATCGGGCTGAAGCGGCTGCAGTTTCCTATCCGAATTTTGTCAACACCTTAGAACAAATTATAATACAATAGTTTTTGAAGCTGAAAGGGTGCATCTCAAAAATGTAAATCGACATTAGCTTATAAAAATGCGATCGCATCAATCTTTTAGTCCTTATGGTTGTCAATACTGCTTTTTCCGTTGCCGAACTTACCGACTATATCCAAGACCTTCTCGAAGAAGATGAATATTTGCAACAAATATGGGTTATTGGTGAAGTGACTAGCGCCCGAGATTACCAAAGCGGCTTATTTTTTACTTTAGGCGATCGCCATAATAATGCCTCTATTCGTTGTGTCGTTTGGGGAAAATTACGAACTAAACTGGTACAAACCCCAACGCCTGGAGAACAAGTTGTGGTGTTGGGAAGTCTGCGACTGTACGCCAAACGAGGGGAATATCAACTCAACGCAGTGCAAGTGCTTCCG
>NZ_JAYGHV010000447.1:0-5890 GCF_034932145.1 Spirulina sp. 06S082
GGAGCGGTGCAACCTCGTGCCGAGGTTGCACCGCTCCTCAGCTTATCCAATTGACCTTTGGAGGTCGCTCTCATCCCCTCTTCAATCGAAGATTTGAAGAGGGGAATTCCCGCTCCCATTGTTAAAAAATATTATTCTTCCTCGGCGCGATCGCGCTGCTTTTGACTATTATCTTCACTGGCATGACTTTCTGAAATGGCGCGGGAACAAGACCAGTTACTCGGTAAGGCAGACGGCCAGCCTAAACGCAGGGCTTCTGGGCATATTGTCATTACCGTTAATTGACAATCAATGAGTTGAAATCCTTCTTTTTCGGTTTGTTTCAGACTTTGTTTTAAAATCGAATCGTTATTAAATTCAATGGTTTTGTTGCATTGAATGCAAACCATGTGGTGATGGTGGTGAGGGTAAGGTTGATTGAGTTCGTAGTGCTTATGTCCTTCTGCTAACTCTAATTCCCGCAAAATCCCCATCCGCGCCATGAGTTTGACACTACGGTAAATTGTAGAAAGACTGATACTTTCGCCGCGCTGTTCTAAAAGTTGAAAAAGTTCTTCCGCACTTAAATGATTTCCCCTCGGCAAATTTTGAAAAACGTGCAAAATTTGTTCCCGTTGTGGAGTTAAGCGCCAACCTCGAGAATTGAGTTCGGCTTTGAGGGTATTGGCGGTGTAGGGCAGCATAATTCTCAGAAAGAGCGACTTATTGAAAATGATAGTTTGTTTTCTGGGTCATTTTCAACAATTTTTCTGAATTGAGAATATTTATTAATGGGAGTTGGGGAGTAGGGAGAGTCAGCAGGATTTCTTCTCTTCTCCTCCTCCCTCATTTCCTTTTAAAGGGGTGCAACTTCAATTTCAACGATTGCTATCACTTCTGGGTGTAGCTTGACTTCAACCTGATAATTGCCCAGTTTGCGAATATCGGGGATGGTAATATCGCGTTTGTCAACCTCTTGGCCTGCTTTTTCTTTGAGGGTATCGGCAACATCTTGTGATGTTACTGTCCCAAAAATGGCTTTCTCTTCTCCAGCTTGCTTCTTAATCGTTAAGCGTCCAACGGTTGCTAATGCTGTCTTGCGGGCTTCAGCTTCTCGCTTGATTTCCAGTAAGCGCAGGCGCTCTTTCTCTTTTCTTTGTTCTACCATTTTAATGATGCCAGGGGTTGCTCGCACGGCAAATCCTTTCGGGACGAGGTAATTGCGGGCATATCCAGGGGCAACATCAACGACATCACCGTTGTTGCCGAGTTTGCTGACATCTTGATTTAAAACAACTTGTACGCGCTTGGCCATAGTTCTCCAGTAAACCTAAAATTTTTTCTACAATTTGGTCACAATCTTTTACTATACAATCAAATCGAAGTCTTTTTGCAATCCAAGTTTAAAATAAGTCTTTTTTTCCCCGCAAGCGAGCGAAGGTTTTGACCTTATCGTTTGTTCTCATTGCCTGTTGAATTTCGGCACTATCCCAGCGTAGGAAAGGGTTTGTGCGTTTTTCGATGCTAAGAAGAGAGGGAATAGTTGGTTCTTGGTGCGATCGCATTACTTTCACTTTTGCATAACGAGTTTTCAAGTCAATATTATAGGGATCGACGGTGAGAGCAAATTGGAGATTATTCAGTGTATACTCGTGAGCGCACCAAATTCGCGTATTATCGGGCAGTTTTCGCAATTTTTCGAGGGAATTCAACATTTGAGCGGGAGTTCCTTCAAATAAGCGCCCGCAACCTCCGGCAAATAAGGTATCGCCGCAGAATAATTCTCCTGGTTCGCGATCGCCGCGAGGGGGGAAATAGTAAGCAATGTGAGCGCGGGTATGTCCGGGTACAAAAAATACCTCTCCTTGGCGATCGCCAAACTCGACGCGATCGCCTTCTTGTAAAAATCTGTTCTGTCCAGGGAGGCGATCGCGATCTTCTGCTCCCCCATACACTAGCAAATTGGGGAAATGTTGCAAAAGCTCTCGATTACCGCCAATATGATCCCAGTGGTGGTGGGTGTGAAAAATGGCTGCAAGTTCTGCACCGAGGGCATTCAATTGCTGTAAAACGGGTTCTGCTAGTGCTGGATCGACAACAGCAGCAAGATTTTGAGTCCCATCGTGGAGCAAAAAAATATAGTTGTCAGAGAGGACAGGAATGCGAATAACTTGCATGAGAGAAAAACTTTCTTTACCTTAATAGTATTGCCATTTGAAACAAATGCAATTCGGGTATAGAACTATCGCTATTATTGTAACGAATCATAATTGATAAACAAAGTGATAGATGTCCCAGAATATTCTGGGACATCTATCTATCGATCGCATAATCAAACTTGCCAGATAATGTAAGATCGTGTTAGGTTATGGCCGTGTCAGTTCTACTTTTTGGTAACAAGGTAGAGAAATAACAATGCGATCGCTCCGAATAATACGCAAGGTGATTCGGTCAATAGAGTGACTAATAGCACTACGATTTCCAGCAACACTTTGAAGTCTTCAAGATTATTCATGGATTGGTTACTCCGTTCTAACTACATTTCTATGAAATCGTGCCGAAGACTAAGATATGGAATTACTTTGGACTAATTTTCGCTAGATTGAAATAAGATATTTCAAGTAATAAAATCAATAAATTATTATTTTTGAACTACATTAGTTGTATTAAATGTGACATCGGCTGTGTACTCGAATTTTGAGATCGCGATCGCCTTAAATTGTGATCAATATAAATTCACTTGGACTAACTTAGACTAACTTGGACTAACTTGGGACTGACAAAAACTCGCTAAAATCTGAATAGTTCTTATACATCTTTCTATGTCTCGCTCAATCCGAGTTACTCAAAAGTGGCTTCCCAAAGTTCGTACAGCACTTCGTCGCAATAGTTATCCTAGTCAGAGAGCCTTTGCGACGGACATTGGATTTGCTAGAGCAACAGTAAGCAAGTTTTTCACGGGAAAACAGATCGATCATCTGAATTTTGTTGAAATTAGCGAAAAATTAGGACTGGATTGGCAGGAGATTGGTGAGATTCCTCCACAGTTGAGCGATCCATCGAATCCATCGACTCTCAAAACCTCAAAAATTTATATAGAGCGTCCCCCTATTGAGGAAACTTGCTATCAAGAGATTCTCAAACCTGGTTCTCTGATTCGGATTAAGGCTCCGAAGCAAATGGGAAAAACTTCCCTTGCGATCGCCCTTCGCGATCGGGCTGCAAAAGATGGTTACAGAACTGTTCATCTGAGTCTCAAAGCGATCGATCGCAGTGCATTAGGGGATTTAGAGCAATTCTTACGGCAATTTTGTAATGCTGTTTGTCTAGAATTGTCTATCTCACAAGACACAGAAGATGATTGGAGTGACGGAATAGGAAGCAAGAGTAGCTGTACAAACTATTTTGAAAAACATTTTTTGTCTGACTCTAGCTCTCCTCTGCTCTTATGTTTGGATGATGTTGATTTTATTTTTTCCTATCCTGTCGCTGAAGAATATTTGACATTGTTGCGCTTCTGGCATGAAAGAGCAAAAACTCGCTCACTTTGGAAAGAACTTCGTCTTATTGTTGTTCATTCGACAGAAGATTACCCCACACTTAACATCAATCACTCACCGTTTAATGTTGGATTGCCGATTGAGTTACCTCCCTTTACTTTAGAGCAAGTTCAGCAGCTTGCCGATCGCCATAAAGTCGATCGCGATCGCGTGCAAAAATTGACAGCAATGGTAGGTGGACATCCTTTTTTACTCCAACAGGCTCTCTTCCATCTCAAAACCCATCCGGAGAGTCAACTAGACGACTTGCTGAGGGATGCTCCTACAGCAGCAGGAATTTACAGTAATTATCTTATGGAACTTTTACAGGAGTTGAAACAGCACCAAGAACTTGCTCAAGCGCTTAAACAAGTTGTTCAGTCACAGAATTCAGTGCGACTGGAGACGACAATAAGTTATAAACTAAATAGTATAGGCTTGGTCAAGCACCAAGGTAATGAAGTTGTTGTAAGCTGTGAGTTATATCGTGAGTATTTTCGCGATCGCCTTTCGGATAGCCAATGAATATATTGCCAATGAATATATTGTCAAATTTGGATCGGTTTTATAAAACGCAAGGAGGAAGTCTTGCATGGGATGATCCAACCTATGTTGAGCGAAAAGCCGATCGCGATTTTTATGAGAAGTTAAAGCAAGGAGATTTTTGCTATGTTTTTAATGCCCGACAAACAGGTAAATCCAGTTTAAAAAATAGAACAATATATAAATTAACACAAGCAGGAATTGATTGTGCTGATATTGATCTGACAGGAATTGGCGGAAGTGAAGAAGAATGCTACAGAAGTATTATTAATGAATTAGTATATTGTTTTAATCTTAAAATAAATCAGCGAGATTGGTGGAAAAAGCATCAAGATTATGCTTTTAATTATCGTTTTACTCTTTTTCTGAAAGAAGTATTATTAGCAAAATCTTCAAAGTCTATTGTGATATTCATAGATGAAATTGATAGCATTCTCAGTTTAAACTTCCAAAGCGATAATTTTTTTGCTTTAATTCGTTCTTATCACAATAAACGAGCTAATATTTCCGAATATAAACGCCTTACTTTTGCTCTATTGGGGGTAGCAACACCATCAGATTTAATTCAGGATAAATATAGAACTCCATTTAATATCGGTCATGCAATTGAGTTAACAGGTTTTTCATTTGAAGAAGCTCAATCAAAGTTAATTCAAGGACTTGAAAAAAAAGTAGACAATCCAAAAACAATATTGAAAATAATATTAAAATGGACAAATGGGCAACCATTTCTAACTCAAAAACTATGTAGCTTAGTTGTTAAAAAGGCAGAAAATGGAAACCCTGATATCGATCAATTAGTTGAACAGTTTATTCTCAACAATTGGGAAAGTCAAGATGAACCAGAACATTTAAAAACAATACAAAATCGATTACTTAAGGATGAATCAAAAATTGATCGATTATTAGCCGTATATACACAAATCTTAAAACAAGGCGAAATTAAAAGGGATGGAAGTCCAACACAAGCAGAATTGCGATTGTCGGGTTTAATAACCAAAAATCAGGGAAATTTAGAAATTACAAATTTGATTTATAAAAAAATATTTAATCTGGAGTGGGTAGAAGAACAACTAAATAATTTATGGCCTTATACAGAAGAAACAACAAATTGGAGAGCTGACAAGGAAAATAGTTCTTATTTACTTCATGGAGAGGAACTTGAAAAAGCGTTGAAATGGTCAAAAGATAAAACTTTAAAAGCTGAGGATGGAATTTTTTTACGCGAAAGTGCCATTCGTCATCAACTAGAATATCAACGATTGGAAGGAAAATTTACGGATCCAGATGTGTTACTCAACTCAGTTTATGGTTGGACAAACGGACAAAAAGACCTCAAAGATAAAATTTTCTCTCTGATTTTGACATCCTCAAAGAGATTGGAGATACAAGATGAAAGAAATTGGGTCACTGAGTTAGTTCGATCGCATTTGATCGATCGCTGGAAAACCCACGATGATGCAGGACATTTACGAGAGATTCGCGATCGCATTTTGAAGATTGAGGAAAGCGATCGCTTCTGGATGTTGATACTATATCGAAGAATTTTGCAGAATGAAGAAGTAGGAGTTAATGAGAAGGATAACGATCAATTGTATTTACTCGATCTTGGGCTAGTGGTAAAGCGATCAAAAAAACTCATAATTGCCAATCGAATTTATCAAGAGGTTTTTAATTCAGCTTGGGTTGAGACAATATTTCCTGATGTGCGATCTTACAGCAAACAACTAGCAGCTTGGTTTGGTTCTGAGGAGCAAGATTCTTCTCAGCTTTTACACGGACAAGAATTGAAAGATACTCTAAAATATATAGAAAATCAATATTCACTA
>NZ_JAYGHV010000448.1:0-5799 GCF_034932145.1 Spirulina sp. 06S082
AGAAGGTGAATTAGTCAGTAAGTCTGGTGCGGAAGGGATACAGTGTGTGGGAAGAGTGGGTGAGGGTATGGGGTTAGCTTTAAAAGTACGAGATGGTGCAAAACGAGCCAAATATGCAACAGCCATTCATCTTTTATTACAATTAGGTTGGTTAACGCCTTCTGTTGCAGAAAACTTAGCAGAACAATTTCTTAAAATTGATGATTATAAGCGTTTAGAAGTTGTAGGAGAGTTATCCATGATGTAATGAACTCGTATCAATAATTCAGGATTGAGTTTATAACCAGAGCTTTTTTGCTAATGCGTTCTCATTTTCCCTTGGAAAAACTTGCGGACAAAGAGTTTTTCCATTTCTACCCAAACAAACATCAAACTACTAAATCCCAAACAAATTAACAATTGTTCTGCGCTTAACATTTGCGTGCCAAAGAATTCCCTTAGAAAAGGAACATAGACGATCGCCAATTGTAAAGCGGTTGTCACCAAAACTGCCCATAATAAGGAAGGATTGCTAAAAAGATTCATTTCGATAGTTAAACGAGTAAAAGAACGTGCCGCGATCGCGTGTCCCATTTGTGCTAAACAAAGTGTCGTAAAAACCATCGTTTTCCAACTTTCCGGGTTATCTGTTCCTTGGGTCTGGTGATAGGATAATACCATCAGGGCAATGCTAAAAATGCTAAAAATAATCCCAATTCGCACAATATACGAACCCAAGCCCCGAGCAAAAATGCTTTCATTGGGGTTGTGGGGAGGCTGTTTCATGATATTAGGAGAAGCGGGTTCTACGGCTAAAGCTAAGGCGGGTAAACCATCGGTAACGAGGTTCATCCAGAGAATTTGGAGTGGCGTGAGGGGGACTCCCGATAAGCCTAAAATCGGGGCAGAGGCGATGGTAATGACTTCTCCAACATTACTCCCCAAAATATATTTAATAAAGCGGCGAATATTGTCATAAACCACTCGCCCTTCCTCCGTTGCAGCGACGATCGTTGCAAAGTTATCATCCAAGAGAACCATATCGCTGGCTTCTTTACTCACATCCGTTCCGGTAATCCCCATTGCAATGCCGATATCAGCCTGTTTGAGGGCGGGGGCATCATTCACTCCATCTCCTGTCATGGCTACAAAGCAGTTGCGGGCTTGCAGGGCGCGGACGATGCGGAGTTTATGTTCTGGGGATACTCTAGCGTAAACGCTGACTTTTTCTACTGCTAACTCTAGGTCTTGTTGGGAAAGTTTTTCTAATTCTTGTCCTGTTAATGTAGGGACGTTAAATTTAACGTCCTTACTGTCAGCAATACCGAGTTCTTTGGCGATCGCCTGGGCTGTTAAAGGATGATCCCCAGTAATCATAATTGGACGAATACCTGCATCCTTACTGCGCTGTACTGCGAGGGCAACTTCTGGGCGAGGTGCATCGATCGCCCCAGTTAGCCCCAACCAAATCATCTCTTGTTCGGGGTCATCTTCTTCGTTAGTGGAAGGTAAATCGTCTAAAACCTTGTAAGCAAACCCTAAAACCCGCAACCCTCGCGCTGCCATTTGATTGTTAGCGTTGAGAATTTCGTGACGGCGATCGGGGGTGAGAGATTCGGTTTCATTCCCTAACTGGTAAGATTGACAGCGACCGAGGAGAATTTCCGGCGACCCTTTGCTAAATAAGCTGTAAGATTCTCCATATTCGGAATCCAAACAAATAACACTCATGCGCTTGCGTTCGGAAGAAAAAGGGAGTTCGTCAACGCGCTGAAAGCGAGATTTGAGGCTTTCTTGTTCCAAACCCGCTTTTCCCCCTAAAGTCAGTAAAGAACCTTCTGTGGGATCGCCTAAAATATGCCATTTATTATCTTCGTAACGCAACAGAGAATCATTACAAAGGACGGCAGCGACAATTAAGGCTTGCAATTCGGGGCGATCTGGGGAGGCGATCGCCTCTCCCGACTCGAAAAATTCCCCTACGGGTTCGTAACCTTCTCCCGTAACGGGAAATGATCCCCTCGCTGTCTCCACTTCCCGAACAATCATTTTATTCTGGGTCAGAGTTCCAGTTTTGTCGGAACAGATGGTGTTAACGCTACCTAACGTTTCTACGGCGGGGAGTTTGCGGATCAGGGCGTTGCGCTTGACCATGCGCTGAGTACCGAGGGCGAGGGTAACGGTAATGACGGCGGGCAACCCTTCTGGTACAACTGCTACCGCCATACTGAGGGAAATTTCCACCAGTTCTCGCAGGGGACTCCAATTCCCCGCTTTGAGAATTCCGATCGCAATAACCAAGGCCACTAATACTAAGGACCCAGTAACGAGAACGTTCCCTAATTGGCTCATGCGCTTCTGTAAGGGGGTTTTCTCGTTTTCGACTCCTTGAATCATTTTGGCGATTTTCCCCAATTCTGTCGCCATTCCTGTGCCAGTAACGACAACTTTGCCTCGCCCCTGCACCACTTCTGTCCCAGAAAACACCATGTTAACGCGATCGCCTAATGGGGTATCGGCGGCTAAAGCTGTTGTGACGCGCTTATTGGCGGACTCTGACTCTCCCGTTAAAGTAGATTCTCTAATCTGTAAATTGGCGGCTTCCAGGAGTTGCCCATCGGCGGCCAATTGCACCCCCGCTTCTAACAAGAGAATATCTCCTGGTACGAGATCCGGTGCATCAATTTCCCGAGTTTGTCCCTCTCGCACTACTCGCACCCGAGAAGAAGCCATTTTCTTTAAAGCTGCGAGGGCGGCTTCTGCGCGGACTTCTTGCACATAACCTAAAATCCCGTTAAGAATGACGATAAAGAGGATGGCCGCCGTATCTTTAAAGGGGAGTCCGCTTTTGAGTTCGCCACTTTGCAACGCAAGAAAATCCAAAACCCCGGCGATAACAGCAACGGCAATCAGCATTAAAAGCATGATATTGCTAAACTGATCGAGAAAAATTTGCCAGCGCGTGCGTTGGGCGGTTTCTTGGAGTTCGTTGCGTCCGTAGTAACGCGATCGCACCTCCACTTCTGTTGCACTCAAGCCGCGATCGGCATTGCTTTTTAAGGTTGTCAGAGTATCATCTGCATTGTAGGTGTGCCAGTCTCGAGTCAGATCGGGCAAAGAAGCGGTCGAGGTTGATAGTGTCACTGATATCCATGGAAAGACGATCGATTTATCAATTATCAAGGAAAAATCGCTTTATTGTGGCGATCGCCTTCCTTATCTTTAGTTTGCGATCGCCAATTTACGATCGAATATAAATCATGTCCAAACGGTTATAAGCGCCGAAACTGTCCGAAATGTTCCTCTCCCTGACGTTTGGGATGAGAATTTTCTAGGGGATCGAGAGATAATATTTCAAAAGCGGGTTGAAAATAGCTGCAAATTTCTTCTGAAGTTGAACCGAAAGGGGGTCCCCCAGGGCGAGAATGAGTAAAAAATATGCCTAATAGTATTCCCTTGGGTTTAAGCAGCGATCGCGCGACTTCGACATAGCGATCGCGCTGTTCGGGTAAAATGGCGCAAAAGCAAGTATGCTCTACAACGTAATCAAAAACGCCTGCAAATTCTTCCGATAAGGCAAAGATATCTCGTTGCAAAAACTCTGCTTTTAAATTAACCTCTTGGGCGCGTTCTTGGGCGATGGCGATCGCGGAGGGAGCAAAATCGAATCCTGTTACCTCAAACCCCATTTTTGCAAATAAAAGGGCATCATTTCCGGTTCCACACCCTAAAATTGCAATTTTTCCCGATTTAGGAAACCCTGGGGAGTCAAGTAAATCTACAAAAGCAGGGGCAGGTTGCTTTAAATCCCAAGGAGTATCCTGGTTTTGATAGCGATTGTCCCAAAAAGGCGATCGTGTCGCATCTTTATTTTCTTTATTTTGTTCAATTTTATTTTGCATTAACCTTCTTATGTCAATACTTGTGTAGGGACGTTAAATTTAACGTCCCTACAAGGTTTAGCGCGATCGCTGAAATTGCTACCATTTCAACAGATTAAACTGTTCCATATCCACCGTATCCCGATTGCGATAAATGGCAAGAATAATAGCCAAACCTACTGCTGCTTCTGCGGCTGCAACGGTAATCACAAAGAGCGTAAAAACTTGTCCTCTTATATTTTCTGGGTCCAAAAAGTTGGAAAAGCCCATCAAATTGAGATTGACAGCATTGAGAAGCAAGTCCACGGACATGAGAACTCGCACGGCATTACGACTGGTGACTAAACCATAAATGCCGATACAAAATAATGCAGCAGCCAGAATGAGGAAATACTGAAGTTGTAAGTGCATAAACGCTTAGTTTTGAGTTTTGATTGCTTAATTTTTGGGAGAATTGCCTGCGATCGCCGCTACCTCTCGAGGACGTTCGGGTAATTTTAGATCCCCTTGAGGTTGCTTGGAAGTCTTAGAAACTGCGGGAATAAAATCCCGACGCGCTAGAATAATTGCCCCTACCATTGCCATTAAAAGTAATACCGAAGCTAACTCAAAGGGCAACAAAAAATCGCTGAAAAAATGCTTGCCGATCGCAATCACGGTACTACCCGTAACAACAGTTTCATCTATCGCCCAGGGAGTCGCTACAACCATTGTTCCCAATAACAGGAATAAACCCCCACAAACCACTGCTGTTGCGCCTTGGCGCAGCCAGCGATTTTTAACTGGAGTATAAATTTCCCGCTTGTTCACAAGCATAATAGCGAACAAAATTAAAACATTCACCGCCCCAACATAAATTAAAATCTGGGCTGCTGCAACAAAATCGGCATTGAGCAAAACATATAACCCAGAAATACTGATAAAAACCAAAGCCAACAAAAATGCCGAGTAAACAATTTTCTCGAACAAGACAACCCCTAAAGCAGCCATAATCATTAAGGCTGCTAAAACGATAAAGGCTATGTCTTGAACTCCTTCTGCTAAAGTCACTTTTTCTCCTTGTTGTAAATAATGGATAATCGGTAATGGGCGATCGCTACTCTTTAATATCTTCAGGACGTTGACCTGCTCTTTGAGAACCTTTGGGCAGATCGTGAGGTTCCATAACACCTTTAGGTAAATAAGCGAATTCTCGCAAGGGCGTTACCATTGGGTCTTGCGTTACCTTATAGGGTAAGCGTCCTAGAGCCACATTATCGTAATTGAGTTCGTGGCGATCGAAAGTTGCGAGTTCGTATTCTTCCGTCGCAGAGAGGCAATTGGTGGGACAATATTCAATGCAATTCGCACAGAAAATACAAACCCCAAAATCAATACTGTAGTGATTGAGTTTTTTCTTCTTTGCTACTTTGTCGAATTCCCAATCCACAACAGGAAGATTGATCGGACAAACGCGAACGCAGACTTCGCAGGAAATACACTTATCAAACTCAAAATGGATTCTACCCCGATAGCGTTCCGAGGGAATGAGCTTTTCGTAGGGATACTGCACGGTAATTGGACGGCGCTGCATATGGTCGAAAGTCACCGATAGACCTTGACCGATGTATTTTGCAGCCTGCACAGCATCCGTGGCATAGTCGCTAACTTGTTTGAGAAATTTAAACATGGAATAATTGGTGACTGAGCGCTGATAACTAATGACTGCTCACTGAATATTAGCCGCCAAAAGCAAAAGGAAGGGCTAATTTGAAAGCCGCCGTGAGGAGAAGATTTGCTAAAGAAATGGGTAGCAAAAATTTCCATCCTAAATTAAGGAGTTGGTCAATGCGAACCCGAGGCACAGTCCAACGGACAAGGATGGCGATAAAAACGAGAAAATAGGCTTTCAGTATCGTCATGATAATGCCTAAAGAAGCCGTTAAGACCTGTAACCAAG
>NZ_JAYGHV010000449.1:0-5308 GCF_034932145.1 Spirulina sp. 06S082
CGATCGCGTGGAATGTGCCTGCTTTGCGATCGATATAGCCAAATTCCCCTAGTCCCGAGTTCAACACCCAGAGGCGATCGCGATACCACCGGGGAGAATGGGGCATGGAGAGGCCATCCACAACGATGCGATTATTTTGAATATTAATAATACAACCGCCGCGATCGCGCTGATTTCGCCATCCTGCGGCTACGTCGGAACGACTGATGGCACTGACATAGACGGGTTTTTCTTTCACCATTGCTAACCCGTTGAGGTGACAGCGATCCTCCGGGGCAAGTTTGCTGATAAAATCCGGTTTCCAGACAGGGGCAAAACTATAGCGATCGCTTACGGTCGCTAAACAACTATAAGAGGTATTGACAAAAACAATCTTTTGTGTATCGGTTACGCCGAGATCGTGAATGTCCAATTCTCCTGTAGTGTGAGCGAGACGAGGAATATAGAGTGCATCATAGTCGTTGTGAGTTTCTCCCGCAGGAAGGGCATTATCTAATTGCCATAATTGGAAGCGACAGCCCATATAGAAGCGATCGGGGGTAACATAAAGTCCCATAGGGCGATCGAAAAGTCGCTCAAAGATAGACAATACGCCATTGGGTTTGAGTCCAATCAGAAAAAGTCGGTTGGTTTGATAGGTTGTAAATGCAAGACTGATATGCTGTTCGTAGAGCCAAGGTAGCAATTGGCGAGAACAGGAAATTTCGAGAGGGGGTGACTTTTTTTGTCCCGTTTCAGACATTGTTTTGGTTGTTGATGATTATTCTTTATTCTTCATTCCCTGTTCCTTTTGTCCCATTACTTTTTCAAGAACAAAATAGATAATTACGGCAGCTATAATACCGTTAATGGGTTTAATTCCGGGGGTGTAATAGGCGATCGCGGAAGCGGCAATATAGGACAAAATTCCTATCCAGTTAAACGGCGGTTGTACTTCATCTAAACTGGGAAATTGTCCTCGATGACCTAACCAATAATTGGCCATGATAATGCCTCCAATGGGTGGAATAAATGTTCCCAATAAAACGAGAAAATTCACAAATTGGCTGCCATAAATGCCCCCCAAAGTTAGCGCCAAAGCTAAAGTTGTGCCTCCCAAGACTAATAGATGACGCTTCTCTGTGCGAAACGCATGAGATCCAGCCACGGAGAAAGCATACATTGTATTATCTTGGGTCGTCCACATATTGAGAACAAAAAGAATCAGACCCCAAACCAGTAACCCTTGTTTCATCATGACTTTAACAATATCCGAATCGCCGTAAGCGAGGGAACTATAAGCACCGCTAAAAATCAAAAAGCCATTTCCCAGGAAAAAAGCCAACAATGTCGCGATCGCCGCCATTTTGCCCGATCGCGCAAAACGACTCCAATTCGTTGCTTGGGTTCCCCCAGAAATAAAAGTTCCCACGATGAGAGTAATTGCGGCACTTAAAGGCATTTCTGCTTGAGGGGCGATCTCCTGTGCCTGTAAGCCAGAAAATCCTCCGACTTCTCCCGTTGAAATTGCCAAACTCCACAGCATTAAAACCACGATCGCGGGGACAGCAATTCGACTTAACCAATCCAAGGCATTATAACCAAAATAAGCGGTAATACAGAACCCATAAGTAACAACAACGATCAGCAACCAATTCAACGATTTAGGAAATCCAATCGTTTGATTTAATAAGTCAGCAATTAATCCCGATCCCCAAGCGTACCAAGCTACTTGAGTAAAACCGAGAATAAAATCAACCCATCGAGAGCCAATATTTCCGAAACTAAATCGTGCCATGAGAACGGTATTTAAACCTGTTTCTCCGGCAATATAACCCAACAGGGCAGCATAAATCCCCAAGATTAAATTACCAATGAGAATAACACCGATTAAATCAGGGAAAAAGCGAAATGCGGGTCCGACTAATCCTCCCGCAAACAAAGTACCGGAATACAAGGTAAATCCCACCAAAATTGGAGCCAAAGACCAAAAGGATTTTCGCATTTCTGGGGGAACGGCACGCAGAGGATAATCCTCTTGTTGTTCAACTTTTTCTAAGATAGGTTGTTCTTGCATAGCTTGTAGAGTGTTCTAATTGTTGCCTATTACCTGTTGCCTTTTGCCTATTTATCCAAACCTTGGTCTAGCAAAGCGATCGCGGGTTGGCATTGGCGCTTGTTGTGAAGGTTCTGGGGGTGGAGGATTATTGTCTGCGGGTGTCTCTAAAGGAGGAGGAGGAGGAACTTCCTCAAAAGGTTCTTCTTGTTGAGGGGGAGGAGGAGGAGGAACTTCCTCAAAAGGTTCTTCTTGTTGAGGAGGAGGAGAAAAAGGAGGAAGTTCTTGAAATTGTTCTCTAGGTTCGGGTTCTTCAGGAATGGGGATAGAAGGAATAACAGTTTCATTCAAATATAAATCTACTTCTTCCATCTTTTCTAAATCCCCTTGACCGCGATAGAGGGATTTGGCTTGTTCTAGGGTGGCGATCGCCTCTTCGTAGCGTTGCAAGCGATAGTAACACACCCCAGAATTGTAGAAAGCATCGGGAAAAATAGGATTAAGTCCGATCGCCTCTTGATACTTTTGTAGTGCCAGTTCGCAGTCTCCTGCATCTTGATAGGCAATGCCGAGATTATAATAATTGATCGGATCATTGGGGGCAAAAGTCGCCACCTGTTCGAGGGCTGCGATCGCCGTATCTACGTTTCCGGTTTCAATGGCGGCGGTGCCGAGTTGTTGATAAACTGCAACATTATTGGGGTCTAATTCGGCGGCTGTGGCAAAACGCTGTTCTGCTGCCCTAAAATTCTCTTGTCTGGCATAAACTAAGCCTAAATTGTACTGTGCTTGTGCATTGTTAGGATCGATAACGGCGGCTGTACCGAGGGCTTCTTGTGCCAAAACTAAATCGCCGCGATCGGCATAAAGTAAGCCGACTTGATAGTAAGCATCGGCAAAATCAGGATCGATCGCGATCGCATCTTCATAAAGAGAAATAGCCTCGTTAGTTTCTCCGCGACGGGCGAGAATTAAGCCCAAATTGTAAGCAGCGCGGGCATTTTCAGGATTGAGTAGTAAGGCTTGACGATAGGCTAATGCGGCTTCCTCTTTGTCTCCCAAAACATCTAATGCGAGGGCAAGATTGTAATATCCTGGTGCAAATTTAGGTTCGAGACGAGTAGCGCGTCTAAAACTGGAAACTGCATCCATTAAAGCACCTTGACGATAGTAGGCAATGCCCAAATTGTAGTGACCTTCAGCCAAAGTCGGATTTAAACCAACGGCTTGTTCGTACTCTTGAATCGCTGTAGCCACATCTCCTTGCTGCATCAGGCTATTGGCCAGCATATAATAGCCCATCGGCATGAGCGGATCCGATCGCAATGCCTGTCGAAAAGATGCCTCGGCTGCGGGGAAAATCCCCTGTTGATAAGCTAACGTCCCTTTTTGGAAGGCGATCGCGGCCTCTAAATTGTTGGTATATAGTCCATCAAGAACTTGTTTGACCCGAGGGGGTTCGGGCTGTTTTTGCGCCATCGCAGCAGAGGCGATCGCACCCCACCCGAATAACGCCAAAGTCAGCACGCCCCATCTCATGTATTGTTTTCCCATTAGCCAGCCTCTTCGCGAACCCAAATTTACTCTAGATTGTATCTGAGTTTGTTTTAGATCGCATCTATTTCGCTAAAAGGCGATCGCAATAGTAGGGGTTTGGAGACCAAACCCCTACGATAGGTTTGGAGACCAAACCCCTACTCAAATTACAACCACAGAATGACTCAAACTTCCCTCAGCGAAACTCAGAGTAGCGTAGAAATTGGTACTTTAGCCAAAAATGCGGCTACTATTCTCTCGTTACAAGCCGCAGGAGTAACCTTAACTTACCTCGCGCAAGTCTTTCTGGCACGATGGATGGGAAAAATTGAGTATGGCATTTACGAATATGTCATTTCTTGGTCTTTAGTGTTAGCCATTCCAGCCAGTTTAGGCTTACCTCGTACAGTCTTGCGTTTCATCTCAGAATACCGCGTCCGTCACCAATGGGGGGAATTACGAGGTTTGATTTTAAGCAGTTGGCAGTTGACTGCTGGAGTCGGTTTACTCCTCTGTTTAGCAGCCACCGAAATTATTTCCTTCCTCGATCGCCAAGATAGCTTTATTTATGCCCCTGTCCTGCTGGTAGGCATTTGGTTAGTCCCCTTGCAAGCACTCATCCAATTGCAAGAAGATATGGCTCGCGGGGCGGATAATATTCCTTTAGCTTATGGACCATCGAAGGTACTCTGGCCGCTTTTTGTGCTGGGAAGTGGTTTTTTCCTATTTCACCAAAACCACGATTTAACCAGCATTCCTATGATCCGAGTCGCACTCCAGACTCTATTAATCGTAGTTGTCTTTCAGGTTTCCTGTCTCTGGTTCAAATTCAATCGCGAAATTGGCGACGCAAAACCCATTTATAAACCGCGTCAATGGTTGTTGGTTGCGCTTCCTTTGTTGTTAGATCACACCTTTGACGTGCTGTTAACCCAAACTGATATTCTGATGGTGGGATCGCTAGTGGGTGCGGGGGCTGTGGGCATTTATAGTGCGGCGGTAAAAACAGCATTATGGGCTAGTTTTGTCTTGCAGAGTCTTAACTTTGTAGCGGCACCGGCTTACGCCATTCTCTATGCTAAAGGCGATCGTGAAGGATTACAAAAAATAGTAGGTGCGGTAACACTGTGGATTTTTGCTCCTTCTGTGGCGATCTCCCTCAGTTTAGTCATTTTTGCCCAACCCATTCTCAGCGTTTTCGGCCCGGAATTTGTAGCAGCGCAGTGGGCGTTAAAAATTCTTATTATCGGGCAATTGGTGGATGTTTTATGCGGCTCTGTTGGCAATTTAATGGTGATGACTGGTCATCAGAATCAGTCTGTTGTTGTTTCCAGTTGTTGTGCCTTGGCTAATGTAATCTTAAATGCCATTTTAATTCCTAAATTTGGGGCAGCAGGAGCCGCGATCGCCACTACCTGTACTCTAGTTACTTGGAATGTTTGGATGTGTATTTTGGTGATAAAATATATTAAGATAAATCCTTCAATTTTATACTCTTTTGGAATCGGTAAAAACTTTGTATCTGATTGAGAAATACTAACTTAATAATTATTTTGATAGAAGGCGATCGTGAATATCTCGAACTGTCGCCGGACCTACACCTTTTACTCTTTTTTCAATATCATGTAGAGATTTAAAATGTCCTTTTTCTCTTTCTTGAATAATTTCTTTACCTTTCCTAACGTCTTTTAAATATTGTTCTAATTTTTTTGAGTCCAGCGTATTTAATACTTCAAG
>NZ_JAYGHV010000450.1:0-5227 GCF_034932145.1 Spirulina sp. 06S082
CGCTTATTCCCCCTCAGAAAATGGTAGCATTCAAGGCATTTCTTCCCCAGAAGCATTTGAGCGCTGCTTGCAGGATTTGCAAATTGTTCTCCACAATCAAGATAACCGAGAACACGACATCTTAGACTCCGATGATTACTATCAATTTCAAGGGGGATTAACCGCAGCCGTTCGCAGTTTAAAAGGAGAAAATCCCATCACTTATTTTGGCGATAACTCTGTTCCTGCTAACCCCAGAGTACGCCAATTAAAAGAGGAAATTGCTCGAGTTTATCGGTCCCGCGTCGTCAACCCTAAATGGATTGCTGGAGTGATGCGACATGGGTATAAAGGAGCCTTTGAAATGGCGGCCACAGTTGATTATTTGTTTGCTTATGATGCAACAGCAAACTGTGTAGAAGACTTTATGTATCAAGGAGTCGCAGAAGCCTATTTATTGTCTGAAAATGTACAAGAATTTATCCAAGAAAAGAATCCTTGGGCTTTACGAGATATGGCAGAAAGGCTGTTAGAAGCACATCAGCGCGAGTTGTGGCGATCGCCGAGTCGGGAGACTCTAGATGCGCTGAAAATGCTGGCCAATCAAGCAGAAGGTGCGATCGAAGAAACAATCTAATCTTAAATCAGTTACGTGCTGTCATGGGACAAATCAGAGTATAGCAAACCTTGCTACATTTCGATTTATTTCTCAATATGGAGAGTTGTACCCTTTTTCAGGTAAGAGATATTATGATAAATACAGAATACAGTTACAATTTTACTTAGGGAACTCAAAAGAAGTACAAATATGCTAAATCCTGCTCAGGTAGAAAACGCCAAAACTCGCTTACTCTTATTTCTCTGGGACTTAGATGGTTTAACAACCGAGGTCAAAAGAGGCGAACTCAACAAAAAATTAGTGAGAACTCGGGAAAAATCTAAGGATTATCAACCGATTTTTGAGGAATTGCAAGAAATAGAGGCGATCGCAATGACCAAAAAAGGGCGATCGGAAAAAGTTTCTCTGACGGAAAAAGGATTACAAGTATTAAAAGGAGGACTAAAAAGCCCTAGCTTTATATTCAAAGGTAATCAAGTCGGCACAAAAGTCCCTAATGCTTTACTGAAATGGATTCGGAATATTGATGAGTCTACACCAACAATTGCACCTACCCCTGCCATTGAACCACCTCTTTCTCCTCGCCTTGAGTCCTACGAAGGCTTTCAAGAAATGCTGTTAGAAGTGTATCATCGTTTAAACAAGGATTACAACCTGGGACATTTAGTGCCAATTTACCAGCTTCGTCGGGAAATTGGAGAAAAAGTAACGCGATCGCACTTCAACAATTGGCTAGTAGAAATGCAGGCCGAGGATATTGTACAGCTTATGGCGGGAGAAATGCCGGATATGACCCCAGATAAGCGAGAGGATTCTTTAACCCTTCCTAGTGGTGCATTTCGCTATTACGTCAAACATCTCAACCCTTAAATCCTTCTTAATTTCCCTTCCCTCTGTCCTAATTATCCCGCGAAGTCACTCACGATGGAAAACACAACACCTTCTCCTTTAGAAGCAGTCCACACTGTTATTAAAAATCAAAACATTTTCAGCAAAGTGGGAATTGTTCGAGAGCAAAATGTTTGGGGAAAAGTTCCCGATGTCACCACTCTGAATGCTCATGCGTCGGATACTGTTTTACAAGCATTAGAACAAGTCAAAACTAATGAATCTCCTAAAGTAACCTCGTTAGTTTTGACCGCACAACAAGGACAGGGAAAAACTCATCTTGTTAACCGCGTGCGTTATCAATTAGGACAGAAGGGAAATACAACATTTGTTTATGCTAATGTCCTAAATTATACTGATTTAAACTTGATCAATTATCAGTTTCAGCAAACTGTTGCTGATAGTTTGGCTCGTGTGGGGAGTCAAGATGTCATGCAATGGCAAGAAATTGCAACAGCAATGGTGAATGAAGTTGTTTCAACTTCCAAAACAGCAAAAATCCTTAGCAAAAAATTCGACCATGCTTATAAAGCTAGTTTAGCCAAAGGCAAAAATCTGATTGAGCTTCTTAGTCAAAAAATTGGTCAAAAGAAACCCCATATCGATCCTTATATTATTCGCGGTATCCTCTGGACACTTTCAGAACGCGCTTCAAGCTATGCTATAAAATGGTTAGCTGGGAACGAATTAGAACCCTCTCATGCTCAAACACTTGGACTCCCATATAATCCAGAAAAAAGCAATCAAGATCGAGAAGCTGAAGCACTGGGAAATATTCGTAAGATACTCAATTTAGTCGGTTATTATAGTTCAATTGTTATTTGTTTTGATGAACTTGAAACCGATCCAGACAAAGTTAATAAATCCGGTTTAACCAGTCCGCAAGTTATCTCTTTATTGATTAAATCGCTTTACGATACTTTAAGCCAAGCTAAAGTTGGAAAAGGAGTTGTAATTTTAACAGTAATGCTGCCTGATACTTGGCGAAACTTAAACGAAGGCTTTCTGGGAGGAACTCCCGATCGCCTTTCAACTTATACTCAAGGGAAACAGATTGAATTACAATTTGTTAATCCTAATGCAATAGTTGAGTTAGTTAAACTCTGGCTCGATATCTTATATACAAACAAAAATTTAGTTCCACCTCATCCCCTTATCCCTTTGATGAACAACAACTCAGAAATCACGCGAAACGAGAAAAACCAACAGTTCGTGAAGCCTTGCGCTGGTGTGCAGATAATTTTAAAGTGGAAGAAGATATTCTCCCAGAAAATCCTCTAGAACGATTTAATTTAGCTCTCAGTCGAGAACAAGAAGAAAGCATTAGTGAAGAGTTTTTAGAAGATCGCGATCGCGTTGCAGAAATTTTGAGATTTGGGTTTAATACGTTGATCGATCAGAAAATTTCAGGAGAAACAGCAAGTGGAGAAAAAATCGAAAGTTTGGTTATTCAAGAAGTTGTCGATATTACTCCCAAAAGTAAAAATAATGGCTGGATTAACTTCAAAATCGTCGGGATCGAAAAAGAGCAAGAATTCAAAATAGGAGTTGCTGTTATACAGCAATCTCATGGAGTTGCTGTTAATGCTGGAATCAATCGGTTGACTGACTATAAATCTTTCGATTTAACTCGTGGTTGTCTTGTGCGATCGAAAAGTAAAAAAATCAAAAAAACTTGGGAAGCAAAGAAAACTCTCAATTATCTAGTTAACAAAATTGGTGGTGAATGGGTCGATTTAAAGTTAAAAGAACTTAAATCTCTGATTTATCTCTATGGTGTTTATCAACAGCGTGAACGCTATCAATTGAGTGACGAACAAATTTCACTGTTTTCTTTGAAAGATACACTAAAAAATCCTCTATTGCTGGAAATTTTAAGCAATCCTATTCCTATCATAGAAGAGGAAATAATTGAGGATGATGACCTACTAGAATCAGTATTTACATCACCAGAGGATGAATTAGATACAGAAGATGATGAATTAGATGGATTTTTAGAAGATACAGACTCAATTGATTCAAATGATAGTGAAGAAATTATAGGAGAAAAGAGTCCAATTTCTGAAAGTTCGCAAGAAGTGAAGGGAAAAGCAAATAATAAATCGAAAGAATATGAAGTTGTTGTTGTGGATAAGGGAAAGATTGTAGAACCAGACAATGAAAAAATAGTTGAAATAGAAAATGCTGAGGATAATGAAATAGAAAAACAATGGTTTGAGAGAAATTATACACGAAAGCCTATTCGGGCTTTTACGTTTCAAGATAATCAATACGAAGTTAATTCATGGCGAGATTTTTTGATCACAGTTTGTACGCTGATGAATTTATACCATAAACGGGAGATTGAAAAATTACTTACACTCAAAGGAACTACACGATCTTATGTTAGTAAAAATCCTGAAGATCTTAATTCAAGTGAAAAAATTGCTGGAACAAATCTTTATATTGAAACCAGTTTGGGTTCAAATCATATCGTAAAGATGGTTCATAAAATAGTTTCTATCTTTGAATATTCTGATAATTGTATTACAATTGAACTTGATGAATAATGACTAAACAATTACGCATTGCTCTCTATTTACCTGCTCCGGATATAGAAGCACTCTTTCAAAATGAAACAATCGTTGCAATGTCTCGAATGTCCTTACGTCCGGGACGAGAATTTGCTTTATATCCCGTTAATATTAAACTAGATTGCACTCCTGAAGAATACTATCATTCAGATTTTGTAGAAACAGCAAAGAAAATACTGGAAAAGCCTACTCCTGAGACCATTGCTGTAAAATTATGGGCAAAATGTGAAAAATGCGAAACTATTAGGAACCATGAAAAATTAGAAATATTATCCCAATTAACGATTTGGAAAAAAGCGATATTAGAAGAAAATTTAGATAATTTTTCCTATTTATTTTTCGCCTATTTGCGTGTTTACCGACTTCCAGAAGCGATCGCCATTTCTCCAACTCCTGACGCAGAAGAGGAACTGGGAAAAATCGCAGGATTATCTCAACCCATTGCGATCGCGCAATCTCATCCCGTTTTCAGCGATGAAGAATTTTCCCAACAATGTAAACAACTCGAAAATCGACAAATTCCCCAACCCAAAAAACCCAAAGTAAAAAATATCGATAGTCTACTTGATGAATTACAGAAAGAGTTGACAAATCCGCCAACAAAGAAGCCTAAAACAATAACACAAACACCAAAACCAACCGATCCTCGTCCTTCCGATTCTAAACCTATTGTCAGTTCTGACGATCGCATTTCATCTCCATCTCCCCCGATTATACCTCCAGAAAATAAATTAAAATTAGATGAAAATAACTTAGAATGGATTGATAAAATAGCAGAAATTGGCAACTCCAGCAACGGTCACGAATTTGAAAGATTAGTTCGCAAAAGTTTAGTATTTCTCGGTTTTCGCAACTCCAACGAAAACTCCCAAGCAAGTCTCGATCCTGAAACAACAGGGGGACCGGGAGGATTAGATTTTTATGCAGAAGAACCCTATCCTATTGTCGGAGAATGTAAAGCCAGCAAAACCGATAAAGTTCCTTCAAAAACTGCCGGACAATTGATAGAATTAGGCTATAAAGTTTTAGCCAAACAGCGCTATGAGTCTTCTCTAAAAATTATCTTTGCTGCGGGAGAATTAACCTCTCATACAGAACAAACCACACTCAATCATAAAATGAATGTGATTCGTCCTGAAACCTTAGAGAGATTAGTAAAACTCAACGC
>NZ_JAYGHV010000451.1:0-5143 GCF_034932145.1 Spirulina sp. 06S082
CCCTCTCTATCTCCCCCCTTATTAAGGGGGGCAGGGGGGGGATCTCTCTTCCTCTTCTTTATTAAGGGGGGCTGGGGGGATCTCTCTTCCCCTCCCTTATTAAGGGGGGCAGGGGGGGATCTCTCTCCCTCTCCCTTATTAAAGAAGACAGAAGAGCATCTTTCCCCCCCCCCTTATTAAGGGGGGGCAGGGGGGGATCTAAAATCAAACCCGCTCCGGATGAGCGTGCAGATATTTAAGTTCCTTCGGCAAACAAATCCCCTTTAAACTACAATCGCGGCACTTGCGGGAATTGTCGATAGGAGCAGGCATCGAACCCACCGCCGTCTCTCGAGCAGAAGCGATCGCCACCTCCGTTGCCCGACGCAAATCCGAGGTAAATTCAACGCGATCGCGCCGACGGTTGCCATGATAAAAAATCTCGCCAAAAGCAATACTTTTCCCCGTGCGTTCCTCCAAACACAACGCCGCCCCGCAAAGTTGAAAATGGTCATTTAAGTGCTTATTTGCTCGTCCTTTTTTATATTCGAGCGGCACTAAAATCCCCTCTTTTTCCTCCACCGCATCAATAATCCCCTTGACTTGCAGGCGATCGCACCACACCCATTGCTGGCGGCGAACGAGAACATCCCCCTCCCGCGACTCCCCCGGTTCATCAATATTGCGATGCAAATGGCGACCGAGGATAATATGTTCGTTATCCGCCATCTCCCCCACAACATACTCCCAATAAAACCGCCGAGGACAATACTCCCAAGCATTCAGATAAGACAAAGGCAAATAATGATCTGTCATCGGATCTAACTCCCTTAACTGATAACTGTTCGCTGTTCACTGATAACTGTCTGTCCCATTCCCATCGAAGTTTTGCGCCCCACCCCCGCAAAGAAAGCAAACTGCGCCAAAATCGAAGCAATACGCGCCTGTTCCGGATTCGGAAACCGATACCGCGCCCAACCTTGGGAGCCAATTTCCGCACCCCCCTCCATCTTCAGCGCATAGGTCTTCAAGTCATAAGCCGCCACAAAACCCTCCCACTCCTGTCGAGGAAAATGCAAATCTTCCGGCGCAAACCCATTCCACCGACGCAAAAGACTGCTAAATACAAGTGTGGGAAGGGGAAAAGGTTGAACATATTGCTTTTGCTTAAAACTGGTGGGGGAGTGAAAATCAAGAGAGATTTCGCGAGTTGCCGATATCTCCGCAAGTTGCCGATATTGCGCCGCTTTGACCAATCGATGAGAATCGGGTAAAGCGTAAACCATGCGAACTTTAAACGGAAATTTTCCCAGAGTCAAAGATTCTCGTTCGGCAATCTCAAGACCATTCAGTAACTGAGAAACCAGACCGCCATCTAACAACCCAATCCGACAGTAAAAGCGATCGCCAGACTTATTCTTGACCGGATGGCGATGTCCCAATAAACCCGACACGCTTAAAGGAGAAATTTTGGCATCGTGAATCGCTGCGGCAACGCGATCGTTTCCCAACTTAAACCATTCTAAAACTTGAGCATAGAGGGCGCGTCCGAGGGTAGCTGGAGGCTTGCCGGATTTTGCCGCCCCAAACTCCACCACCACCGTTTGCAGCCGCGTTGCAGGAGTATCAGGAAACATGAGCCACCTCCCCCGCACCATAAGCCATCCCTCGAGGCAAATTTGCACCTTCCAATTCCCAATAATCTCCCTCCAGTTGTGCTTCACTCACTAAACTAACAGGGGGCATCACAATACGATTGTACAATCGCAACTGAGAAGAAGAGGGTAAATCCAAAGGATTAAGAGGGTGCTGGCACAAATAAAGCCCCGATCGCGCCTCCATCTCTTCTACAGGTTTCACCTCCATCTCAATTTTTGCCGCCCATTTTCCCAAACGAATCCAACGCGGGAATGGTTCGATAGGTTTGGTAGCAATAATATAAGTCCGATACTCACTACCGACTGCCAGTTCCTTAGCACGACCGTAATTAATAGGATAATTGAGTTCTGCACCCTTCCCCCCAAACTGTTTCGATCGCCCGTAATAAGTTGTTTGTGCAGCCTTAAAAGTATTCACTTGATACGACCAGTGCAAAGGTTTTGCAGGAAAAACGTAAATACCAGCATTGTTAAGCGTTAAGAGATTTTGTTCGCGATCGCGATCCAAATAAGCAGGTTTTTGCGCGAAAACTCCTTGCAAGCGATAGGGAAGGGGAATATGGGTGACGCTAAACAAAGCATAGCTTAACGCCCAATTATGGAGATATTTCTCGGTTTCATAGAGCAATCCCATTTCCCGCGTCGCAAAAAAGACATTATCGTGTAACGTCAAAGTACAGCAATAAATAATCATTGGCGATTGATTCTTCAAGATAAACAATTAGCGATTGATGTAGGGGCGTATTGCATACGCCCAAACAATTTACGACATAAATTACTTGCTTTTCTTCTTACTTGCCTTTTTCAAAGCACCGTAAGTCTCCGAGTAAGTTTTCGTTTGCTCGTACAGCGTCGAAAATACATCTTGCAAGCGCGTTTCATCTTGATAAATCTCATTAATTTCCCCTAAAAGCGCTTGGAGATCGGCATTAAAGATGGTTTGTTTTTTAAGCACGGGTTCTTGCTGAATTAACTCATTCGCAACAATACTTCCCTGACTGCATAAATCCGCGATCGGTGCATTGAGATCGCCCTTTAAGCGATCGTACAGCGCTTGGGTAAAATGAAGATTGCTAAAGATTTCTCCATCGCAGAAAGCAATTCCTAAAAGGTGATTTTTCATCGTTCCCGTGCGAGATTCCTGTGCGCCATAACGTCGGGTTCGTAAGAGATTTCCCAAAACATAAATAAACCCTTCATAAGTGGGATCTCGCAAAGTTTCCACCGTCGGAAAAGTAATCTCGGGTAAAACGTGATCTTGCTCATTAATCGCACTCCGCATTTCTCCTCCTTCGCTCATTGTTCCCCCTTCAAAAGGAGCATTAAAAGTAAAACTGCGATGAGATTTTTCGTAAGCACTGAGAGAAAAAGCAGAATCAGAATACACCTTAGAACGTTCAGAACCGCTATCACCGATCGCAAATCCATAAATAATGCAATCCGGACATTTTTTGCAGCTTCCTTCACCATTATATTCGCAATAATTGGTTTTTGAATCTTTATCCGCACTGGTGAGATTGAGAGAGCGCAATAATTCTCGTCCTGTTAATCGTTCCGGTGTCGTTTGTTTGCGCTTAAACATCACGAGACGACTAATCGGATCGCGCATTTCCAAACCCGCTTGAGTCCGTGCCGTATTGAGAACAGAATCAGTTTGAAAAACGGGGAAAGATTGGCTGTGACGCAACAGCAGAAAGTGAACGTATTTCCCAGAAGCCAAACGAGGAAAACTGGGCTGAAAATGAGGCTTTAAAGTTTCGAGAATACTCATGGTAATTGCTCCTATTGAATGAAAAATTTACTAGACTTGAGAATCTTCTGGCCCTACAGTTGACTCGGATTTCTCCTGTAAAGCCAGCCAGCGATAAGCAAATTCTGCACCGGATTCGATGCGATTGCGATTTTCTTGTAAAAGAGCGCGATCGCCTTTGCACATTCCCCCAAATAAATCCTCAACACAGGTAGTCATAAAAGCACGAATTGCCTCCAATTCCTTCGCCAAACGAGTTTCGTAAGGAAGAGATTTATCTAATAAGAAAGGACGATTATATGCCTCTTGGCGATCGAGTGCATCTTTTAATAATCCCGATCCTTGCAGAATCATCTCTTCTTGATTCCAGTCATCAGGAACAGAAAGAATTTCTTCCAAGGCTTTAGAAAGTGGCAGCAAAATTGCATGACTTGATGATTTATGAGGGCGAACTCGGTAAAAAGTTCGATACTCTTCCACCAAGCGTTGAGTTAATTCTAATTTGTCTGACATTTGCGGTTTTCCTTCAGTGAATAGTTCGGCAAATTTCCAATAGCGAAGAACTTCTTCATCGCTGGGATCGCGTTTCTTTCCACGCAATCCTTCATTGGCTAAAACAAATACATTTAAAACATCAGTCATCACCTCCCGTACTGTTGAATTAAAAGCTGGCCAGCGAGCATCTGGAGCATTGCTGCGAGTCTCCAAATGCAAGCAATAAATAGCTAATAAACGCTCTAACGCAATTGGAATTTCTTGCAATCGTAATGATGGTGATAATTGCAGTAATGTCCAAAATCCGGCTGCACCATCGAGAAGTGTTGATTCGAGAAAATCGCGATCGCTATTGTAAAGTGGAATTGTGCTGCTGGTAGCAACAACTTTAACTCCAAGTAACAAGGGTAAAGCAAGTGCTAAGAAAGCAGGTTCGATCCATGCTTCTGTGACTGTTTTTCCTCGTGTTGTCGTGTAAATTGTTGCCATAAAAGGCAAATCTGCACTCTCATATCTGTCTTGAGCAAACCGTCCATCTTTAACCTTTTCAGTTTTGCGCCAAGGAAGCGATCGCAAGCTCTCTAAATCCATTTTTTCTTGTAACCAATGCTTGCGAATATCCCAAAGATTGACTCGCATTATTTCTTCTGCGAACAGACGCATTGCCGCAGCCATTTGAGGTGAGTATAAATAAGCAGGAAAAATATAGAGAAAGACGGGTTGCTGTTCTTCAAATTTTCCCGCTTGAACTGACCATCGTGCTTGACGTAAAAGCATTTCTAACGCCCAAATTTTAGAAATTCCTCGCTTCAGTTGCCGTCCTCCCAAGGAATTCTTATTACTGTATTGTTGGGGCTTAAATAGCACCACTGAGTCCATTTGGTTTTCAGAAGTAAATTCTCCAGAACTGAGAGAACAAATCGGCTGTTTGGCTGCTTTGGTTTTCGCTTCGCTATAGGTCGCATATTCTGTTTGAAAGTCTGGTTGTTTGCTTTCCCAGCCTTGAATTTCGAGATAACTTTCAAGATAGCGATCGAAAACCGCTTGGGTTGGACTTTCATGAGCAGGTAAGATTTCTTTATCCTCTGCCCAAGTTGCTAAATCCTCGGTCAGTTTCTTCATTATCTCTGATATTTGTTCGAGGTCGAGAGTCGGGCGATCGCTAACATAATGAGCCGCAACTCGATACCAGCCATAATTGACCCCTCCTGCTTGTATTTGCGTTTCTTCTGGAGCAATGCGATCGCTCAGATTTAATGCT
>NZ_JAYGHV010000452.1:0-4904 GCF_034932145.1 Spirulina sp. 06S082
AGCTGGGCGGCTTCGATGATGATGGAACCGGAATTCGCCGAAGAATTCCTCAATGGATTGGCAGAATTGATTCCAAGTGAAGTCTTTTCCGGTCGCTTGCGATCTGCCGCTTACGTCCGCTATATTTCCGAACCCCGACAAATTAGTTCCGCCGCCTGGGAAGTGGATATTATTGCCACGAGAACCATTTTTGACGAGACCGCCCGCACTCAAAGACAGGTCATTCCCTTTAATAAAACTTTCTTAATTCGTGCCGTTGCTATTCCCACTTCTCCTCTGGGAGAGAATGCCAATTCTTATGAAAAAACAATCTATAAAATGCGGTCATCGGGTTTAGAAATCACTGCTATTACCAACTATGACGATACTCCTTAATTAATATCGATGAACGCTCCAAACTCTCCTCATTTAGACCCCCTCGAACAAGAAGAAATCGATCGCGAAGAAGAGCGAGAAATTGCCGGATACGACCCCGATCGCCCCCTCGAATTGGATGCCAAATATCGATTGGCATTGGATGAAGAACAGCCCCCACCCCAACCCGTAGAAGAACGGGGATTTCCCCGCGCCATCTTCGTTACGGCAGGCGTAGGAGGCTTTCTGCTGGCACTCCTCGGCATTTGGCTGGTCGTCAAGCCGCGATCGCCCGAGATAGCGCAACCCAAATTGACCCCAGACCCCACCCCAACCGTCACCGAAAAGGAAACCGACTACAACGCCAAAGTTGCGCTGGCATTACAGGGACAGGAGATTCGGGAATTAGAGGAAGAACCGACTCCTCAACCCTCTCCCTCACCTAAAATAGAGGTGCGAGAAGCGCCACCCAAACCCGCGCCCCAACCTCCCCCGCGAATTCAAAGCGCACCCCCACCCAGAACCACCGTCACCCGTGCCGCACCACCGCAGCCCGAGCGAAGCCGAAGCCCCGCTCCCGTCGATCCTCACGATCGCTGGAATCAATTAGCCGCTCTCGGTCAAGTCCAAACTACACCGCCAGAACTTCCCCCTGCAACTGTTACGGAAGATTTACCCGCAGAACCTCCCAAAAGCGCGATCGCCAATGTCGATCTGAATTCCAACTCCGATAAAGAACTCAGTCCGGGAGCGCAAGGAATTCTCACTCGCAATCGTTCCACCGCCGCAAATGCTCCCACGAGACGGGCGATCGCTTTCGGAAAAACTGCCCCTGCAACCATTTCCGTCCCTTTGCTCTGGGACGAAGGCAGTGGCGAACAACTCTACAATCGCTTTGCCGTTACGCTTTCCCAGGATGTCATCGCTACGGATAATCAGTCTGTTGCCCTGCCTAAAGAAACCGTTCTTGTGGCAGAAGCGCAATTGGTGGGCAAAGATAACCGCTTCGTTCAAGCCAGCGCGATCGCGGTCATTTTCAAGGATTCCCGAGGGGAAATCCAACAACAGTCCCTCCCTGCCAATGCCATTCTCATTCGCGGGGAAGAAGGAGATCCGCTTATCGCACAAGAGTATTTCGATCGCGGTTCGGAGACTGCCGCACGAGATATTCTCACGAGCGTTCTCTCGGGAATCGGGCGCATTGGCGAAGTCTTCACCGAACCCGAACGCATTTCGACGTTTTCGGGTAGCGGCAGCACTTCTTCGAGTTCGACCACCATTCGCAGTCGAGAACCGCAAATTTGGTCGGCTGTCCTCGATGGCTTCTTCAATCCTCTCGCCGATCGCCTCTCCCAACGTTCCGATGCGCGGTTGCAAGCCATGCTCGAAAAAGCCAATATTGCCGTTATTCCCGTGGGAACAAAGGTGACAATCTCGGTCAATAGCATGATGGTGAAAATCGTTCGTTAATGGATTAGTTATGAATCTACAGTCTTTTGTTTTCGGTACGACTTTCAGCGCGATCGCTCTCCTGACTCCCCTTGCTCCGGCATGGGGACAATCTTCTGGCTATCAACAGGTGGAACGCGATCGGGCCGAACGGGGCGCGATACGGCTAAAGCCACGCTTCGCGAACGATGTGAGGGTCTTTCCGGGGCGCATGAGTGCTATTGATTTTTCCCAAACGGATGAAACCATTTTCTATGTCGGTTTGGCGGATCCCTCTCGCGTTGTCTTCAATACAGATGTGCCGTTGGCTGGAGGTTTAGCAAAAACGATTTTTCTGTGTCCCATTCAACCTCTACGTTTTCCCAATGCGACGACAGCAGCCGTAACCAATCTTGCGGTTAAAACAATTGATGGGAGGGGCAGACAGCGACTTTACAACTTTAATATCGTTCGAGGGGGAAATTCGCAGGCTTTGGGAGTTCGCATCGTTCCCTATGTGTCGGGGAATACGACGGCTATTCAATTGGATGGCAGGCGATCGGCGAGTTTTGACGATATCGAGTTGGGGTTGCAAATTGCCATTCGTCGCGGTTATACCCCTGCGGACGATCCGGTTGTTTACGGCGTGCGGCAATTTCTGGCTCTGGCTCGCAATGGGGTCGCGCTTCGGGAAGCGACTCGCACGGCTGGAGTAGATTTGGCAGTTTTGAGCGAGTTGGGGAAGATTGCTCTGGAACGAACTCGATTAAATCCAAGGAATCGCGAGGAGTCAAGACCCAATAGTGGGGCAGCCGCTAATGTTCGCAAAAAACCTAAAATCTAAATCTTTAGTTTAAACTGAGGCTCATAGAAATGATAAAAAACTGTATTATAGATTGAAGGAGCTTACGGATTTATTGAACAACCGTACAATGTTGAGACATTGAAGAAGGTAAGATCGTGTACTCTCATCAAAATAGGAGGATGATATATGCCATTGCCCGGTGGAGCACCCGATAAAATTGGCAATCGTTATGAGGGACGATGGACAATTCATTGTATGCTCGATGTTATGGAGGAAAAAGCTAATTTTATTCGCCTAGAAGAACCTGGATTAGATGCTTTTGAATTTTACCTACAACGCGGCGATCGCCTCGAATATCACCAAGTTAAACGACAGGAGAGCTGTTTAGGACATTGGACATTAAACAACTTAGAAACAAAAAATATTCGTGTTCTCTCCAATTTCTGGAAAGCACTTCAAGAACCTGATATAACTTGTATTTTTGTTTCTACCCGCAGCGCTGGAAAACTTGAAGAACTCACGGATCGTGCTAGAAGCGCAACTTCTTTTGCCGAGTTTCAACAAGAATATCTTAAAGCAGCAAAAATATCTGAACAGTTTGATATTTTATATAAAAAATGGGAGGACAATTCATCTAATTTATCTAAGCTAGAAGTTTATCGAAAATTAAAGCAGGTTCATATACAAACTATCGGAGAGAATCTTCTTATTGAGATTGTTGAGAATCGTATTGCAGCATTAGTTGAGGGGGATTCTCAAAGCGTTCGTCTGGATTTAGGTGAATTCGCAATCAATAATATTCATCAAAAGCTAACACCTCACGATATTTGGCATTATCTCCAACACCATCGCGGTTATCGTCGTCGTGAATATGCAAAAGATCCTCATGTTCTTGCAGCCGTTGAAAAAAGTACCAATCTCTATTTATCTCAACTCAAAGATGGACATAAAATTATCTCTCAACAAATCGATCGCGATGAAGCAGAGACAGCTTTCAACAAATTGACAGGAACGGAGCAAAAAAGTGTTTTACTGGTTGGGGAAGCTGGGGTTGGAAAAAGTGGCGTAATGCTCCAAACTTTGGAAAAGCTCCAACAACAAGGAATCCTTATTTTCGCTTTTCGCGTCGATCGCCTCGATCCGGTACAGCATCCCGATCACCTTGGGGAACAATTGGGACTTCCTGCATCTCCTGCTACCGTACTGGCAAATATTGCTGGAGATAGAGATTGCGTTTTAGCGATCGATCAACTCGATGCAGTGAGTTCAACATCAGGTCGAAATCCTCAGTTTTTTGAATGTATCCACGAAATTATTAAACAAGCTAAAATTCATTCAAAAATGCGAGTTTTATTAGCTTGTCGAAAGTTCGATCTAGATAACGATTACAGAATCAGACAATTGGTCGATCGAAATGGAATTGCTGAATCTGTAGAAATCAAAAAACTTTCACAAGAAAAAGTTAAAGTAGTTGTTAATCAATTTGATTTAGATGTCAATCGACTAAGCAAAAAACAGTTAGATTTATTGGCAATTCCTTTACATCTTATTCTACTGGCTGAAATTTCTCGTAGTTCAACTCTAGATGCGTTAAGTTTTAACACGGATCGCGAACTATTTGCTCAATTCTGGGAATATAAGCGATCGCAAGTTAAACAATCTCTTGGTAACTCTCATCGTTGGACAAAAGTTATTGATACATTCTGCGACCATATGAGTAGCAAGCAAAATCAAAGTTTATCAATTCCTAAATCCAAACTTGACGATTTAGATGATGAGGTTAAAGTTATGGCTTCAGAAGGAGTTATCATTCAAAATAATAAAAGTTTTAGTTTTTTCCATGAGAGCTTTTTTGACTATGCTTTTGCTCGACGTTTTGCAGCACGCGGTCAGGATTTACTCGCTTTTCTTAAAAGTAGCGAACAGCATCTCTTTCGTCGCGCACAAGTTAGACAAATTTTACTCCACGAACGCGAAGAAGATTTTGAGCAAGAAGATTTTGAGCAGTATCTTAGCGATTTAGAAGAGCTTATAAACAGCGAAGAGATTCGCTTTCATCTCAAGCAAGTAGTGGTAGCATTACTCGGAACATTCAGCGATCCTCGACTCGAAGAATGGAAGATACTTGCTCCTAGAATTACAGACTATTCGAGTCCTATTACTCAGCATATTTGGAGAATGCTTTGGAATGCAAATTCTGTAGAATGGTTTAAACTTTTGGATTCTTTGGGACTGATTGAAAGTTGGTTGAACAAGGACACAGATGAAGAACTACAAAAACGAGTCGTTCAAATCTTGTGGTTTATACAAGAGAAAG
>NZ_JAYGHV010000453.1:0-4875 GCF_034932145.1 Spirulina sp. 06S082
AGTTGTTTTAGATGCTTATTCTCGCAATCTCATCTATATTTCTGAAGAACAGTTTTTAGTCCTATTTCCTTTTTTTAAATACTTTAACGGGCAAATTAATACTCAAAAACTATTGCGCTATTGGTGGCACGATCGCATTAACTATGAATATGCCGAGTATTGCATGAAAGCAATGTTTTGGCATGGAGGAGGAGGTTTAGATAAATACCTCGATACTGACGAATTTAAAGAATTAGCAGATCGAGCTATTCGTGCTAGGTGGAAAGGCAATTTCATCATGCTAGGATTGCATAAAGTCTTCCCAGAGTTTTTACTTGAACAAACACGGCAAATGTCTTACTATAGCGGTTTGGGACAATTTTGGCGAGTCATGGCAGATATATTTCTCAGTTTAAGCGATCGCTACGATCGCGGTGAAATTCAATCTATTCCCCAAGTCGTTCAACATATACTTGATGGTTTAGTAACCGATGCTGCTAAACCGATTACTTATTCTGTAAAATTAGCGGGAAAAGTCTACGATCTCCTCCCTAAATCTGCGGGTTTAACATTTTTAATGGATACAGGAGTTCCTTATGTTGAAGCGATTTTCTTCCGGGGAACTCCCTTTTTAGGAACAGTTTCCTATAATGCACAAGAATATCAAATTCCCTTCGATCAAGCAATGTTTAATTATGGTGCATTATATGCCGATCCTTTGCCTATTGGCGGCTCGGGAATCCCCCCAACCTTATTAATGCAAGATATGCGCCATTATTTACCCGATTATTTGCGGAAAGTTTATCAATCGAGAATTCGTAAAGAGGATGATGTCAGAGTACAGATTTGCCAGAGTTTTCAGAAGTCTATGTTTTGCGTAACAACAGCAGCAATTAAAGGATTAGCACCTCATCCTTTAGATACGCAGAATGCTGAAGAAAAAGAAGCGAATCGCGCTTATCTAAAAGGCTGGATGAGTCGTTTTTTAACTTCTCGTTTACTTGAGGTTAATCGCTAGATATTGATAAAAATAAAAACTTATTTATTAATCAAAATATAAAAATATGCTTTAATTACTTTGACTTTTTCTTTGAAAATTGTTAAATTGTTGCATTCCGACTACTTATTAAGTTAGAAAATCTCTCATATTTATCCATTACCGATCGCCAATTTCCCATTATCGATTACTAATTCCCACAATGCAACTTGTTAATCGCTTACATTTCAGAAATCTGCGCGGTGACGTTTTTGGTGGTGTAACGGCTGCCATTGTTGCCCTACCATTAGCTTTGGCATTTGGTGTTTCTTCCGGTGTCGGCCCGATCGCAGGACTCTACGGTGCGATCGCCACAGGCTTTTTTGCGGCACTTTGTGGAGGTACCCCCTCGCAAATTTCCGGTCCCACCGGTCCGATGACCGTGGTTATGGCCACAATTTTTACAGCAGTTGCGGCCTCGGATTCGGAAACGGGTTTAGCAACAGCATTTACCATCATCATGTTGGGGGGACTCTTTCAAATTCTCTTCGGGGTGCTGCGATTGGGGAAATACATCACTCTTATGCCCTATACGGTCATTTCTGGATTTATGTCCGGTATTGGCGCAATCATCATTATTATTGAGATTGCGCCTTTTTTGGGTTATCCCAACGTTGCAGGGGTTTTGGCATCTTTTCGCGCCATTCCCCGAGAGATTACCCATCCTAGCATCATGGCTACGGGCTTAGGACTCTTAACCCTGGCGATCGTTTTCTTGTCTCCTGCTAAACTCAATCGCATTATTCCTTCACCTCTGTTAGCTTTAATTGTGGGGACGCTAGTTTCTGTTTATGCACTGCCTAACAGCGATATTCCTCATATTGGTGATATTCCTTCGGGGTTGCCCAGTTTGCATCTGCCTACATTCAATTTGGAAAAACTCGATTTTATCGTGGGTTATGGCTTGATGTTGGCGGTTTTAGGGGCGATCGACTCTCTTTTAACTTCCCTGGTTGCTGACAATATTACCCGTACCCAACACGACTCCGATCGCGAGTTGATCGGGCAGGGAATTGGCAATACAATCTCGGGATTATTGGGAGGACTACCGGGGGCTGGTGCGACCATGCGGACGGTGATTAACGTCCAAGCTGGAGGGAAAACACCCCTATCGGGAATTATTCATGCTTTAATTCTGTTGGCGATTGTTTTAGGTGCAGGTAATCTAACTGCAAATATTCCCCATGCAGTATTAGCGGGAATTTTAATCAAAGTTGGTATTGATATTATCGATTGGGGATTCCTCAAACGCGCCCATGTTGTTTCTTGGAAAGCAACAGGAATCATGTATGGGGTCATGTTATTAACGGTTTTTGTCGATCTGATTGTTGCAGTTGCGGTTGGGGTTTTTGTGGCCAATATTTTAACGATCGAACGTTTGAGTAAGTTGCAAAGCGAAAAAGTACAAATTGTTACAGACCCTAAAGGAGAAATTCCTTTAGAACCTGAAGAAACGACGATTTTACAGGAAGCAATGGGAGGAATTTTATTACTTCACCTTGGTGGTCCGATGAGTTTTGGGGCGGCAAAATCTATTTCTCAACGAATGTCTATTGTCAAGCATTATGAGGTTTTGATTTTGGATATTACTGATGTTACCTTGTTAGGCGTTACAGCTTCTTTGGCAGTAGAAACAATGATCAAAGATGCGATCGCCAAGCGACGCGAGGTTTATCTTGTTGGGGCGACAGGTCAAGCAAAAGACCGTTTGAATAAGTTAAAAGTTTTAGCAATGATTCCCGTACAAAACCAGTTAGATAATCGTATTGAGGCTTTGCGTCAAGCGAATATATTTCTTCATCCTGCTATTATTGAGGATAAGGAAAAAGCGAATGTTTAAGAGAGAATAACCGAAAAAGCGATCGCCTGTTTAGATCCGCCAGGGATTGAAAATCCCTTCTTACTTGGTTGGATATGCTGAGGAAACCTCAGCATCCCCCAAGCGCTGTCTCATACAAAAAATCCATTGAAATGGATTAGGGTTATGGCGATCGCCCTTACCTGCCAAAAAATCCTTGACAGACCAGTAGTGCGATCGCTTTTTTGTTGCTCTTTCTTGACGTGCTACATTTTTTGTATTACAGTAAACTACAGGTAGTCAACAAAACACTGGGAGGTGTAAAATGCCTGTAATTGCAATGGAAGTGAAAAAAGCAGAACAACACCCCAACGCCGATTCTTTGCGCGTTTATAGCGCGATCGCCCCCGGTTATGAAGAAACTCAGATCGTCGCCAACTTAGAGAATATTTATGAAGTGGGGGATATTGTCGCCATTGCTTTAAGCAATTCAATCTTAAAAGATGGGACAAAAATTAAACCCAGCAAACTGCGAGGAATTCAATCATTTGGCATGGCCTTGGGTAAAATTGTTGAACCGATAGGCAGCGATTTAAGCGATCGCTATTGTCAGAAAAATATCGAAAAATCCGTCCTCTTGCAAAAATGGCCGAGTATCGAACTATTGCATAATGTGCGGCGTAATTTGGCGATCGCAGAAAAGACTCCAAAAGTTATTTATCGTGCCAAAATCAAACTCGATGGGACCAATGGAGGCATACAAATTTTCACCGATGGACGCATCGCAGTACAAAGCCGATCGCGGATTATTACTTCCACCAGCGATAATGCTGGGTTTGCCCATTGGGTGACACAAAATATCGATTTCTTTGCCAAACTTGTAGGAGAAGAACATTTAATTTTGTTTGGAGAATGGTGTGGAAAAGGGATTCAAAAACGTACCTCAATTTCCCAGATCGATCGCAAAATTTTTGTCATCTTTGCCCTACAATATGGGGGCAGAGACGGCAAATCTGCACGTTTAGAGATCGATCCAGAGCGAATTAGTGCAGTTATTCCCCCTCATCCCGATATTTTTGTCCTGCCTTTTTTTGGCGAACCGATTGTTTTAGATTTTGGCGATCGCGAACAATTAGAAAAAGCAAGCGATCGGCTCAATCAAATGGTTGAAGAAGTAGAACGTTGCGATCCTTGGGTCAAAGAAACTTTTGGGATTGAAGGGTTAGGAGAAGGCGTGGTCATGTATCCGCAAACCGATACTCTTGTCGAAGGAATTTCTTATGCCGAACTCCTCTTTAAAGCCAAAGGTGAAAAACATCAAGTCATTAAAGTTAAAAAAGCAGTTCATATCGATCCAGAAGTTGCCCAAAATGTCGAAGAATTTGTAGAATTATTCGTCACAGAAGTACGTCTAGAACAAGCATTAACAGAAGCCTGTGCAGGCGAACTTGATATGAAAAAAATGGGAGCATTTTTAAAGTGGGTGACTGCTGATATCCAAAAAGAAAGCGTAGCAGAATTAGAAAGCGCCCAACTGACTTGGAAAGATGTTGGCAAAGCTGTCATGAATACTGCTCGTCAATGGTATCAAGAAAAAGTGAAATTATTGTAGTGGCGTATGATAGATTTACAAATTTGAGATGCACTCGAGATATCTTTGGAGAACGCGATCGCAGAACCTTGTATGATAGAAGGAGTCAGGTAGAAAAAAATTGCGATCGCTAATGGCTAGAGATTTAAGAGGATTCATCGATCTACTGGAAAAACGAGGACAACTCCGTAGAATTAGCGCCCTTGTCGATCCAGACTTGGAAATTGCCGAAATTTCTAATCGGATGTTGCAACTCGGCGGACCTGGACTCTTGTTTGAAAATGTCAAAGGGTCCAATTTTCCCGTCGCCATTAACTTAATGGGAACCGTCGAGAGAATTTGTTGGTCGATGAATATGGAAAAACCAGAAGAGTTGGAAACTTTGGGGAAAAAATTGGGAATGCTACAACAACCCAAACCCCCTAAAAAAATATCTCAGGCGATCGATTTTGGGAAAGTTTTATTTGATGT
>NZ_JAYGHV010000454.1:0-4664 GCF_034932145.1 Spirulina sp. 06S082
AGGGTAAATTCCGACCACCAAAGGCGGATAACTTCTCGAATTTGATTTAAGAGTGCCAGCAAGGTTTACAGTTGATAGTTGATAGTTGATAGCTAATAGTTTACAGTTTACACTTGCAGGCTTGGGAAGAAGAAAAAAATTTTCCTTCGACCGTTATTTTTTTGTTATTTTTCTGTCTTTTCTCCCCAAAGGTCTTCCTTTTCATCTTCAGAGGAGAAAGACTTGCTGCTGGGAACAGAGGGAGTGTTAACTGAAGGGGAAGGGGTTTTGGGAAGGACGCGATGGCCAATATCCCGACGATAATACATTCCTTCAAATTCAATCCCCTCGATCGCCTGATAGGTTTTGGCGATCGCCTCGGCAAAAGTTTCTCCTAAAGCAGTCACGCCTAAAATCCGGCCGCCATTGGTGACAACTCCATCACCTTTCTTTTTCGTGCCAGCATGGAAAACAAGCGCCTCTAATTCTTCTGCCGCTTTAATGCCCGCGATCGTATTTCCTTTTTGATAATCTTCGGGATATCCCTCTGCTGCTGCAACCACACAGACAGATTTCTCTGGTTTCCATTCCAAGGGGGGAAAATCAGCTAATTTTTGTTGGGCGCAAGCGAGTAAGAGTTTATCGAGAGGAGTTGCCAACAAGGGTAAAATAGCTTGAGTTTCCGGATCGCCGAAACGACAGTTAAACTCAAGCACTTTGGGTTCCCCCGTCGTTGAAATCATTAAACCCGCATACAAAACCCCGCGATAATCGATATCTTGCCGCTTTAGGGCGCTGATGATGGGGCGAAAAACCTCTTCCTCGATGCGTGCCATCAACTCGGGAGTTACAATGGGAGCCGGGGCATAAGCGCCCATGCCTCCTGTATTTAAACCCGTATCCCCTTCCCCGATGCGCTTGTGGTCTTGGGCGGAGAGTAAAGTGCGAAACGTAATACCATCGGCGATCGCAAAAACGGAAACTTCTTCCCCACTCAAAAATTCTTCAATAACCAGCTTGCGAAATCCTTTATCCCAGAGGGTATCGACCGCCGTGCGAGCTTCTTGTAAGGTTTGAGCCACAATAACACCTTTACCTGATGCTAACCCATCTGCTTTGACCACGATGGGAGCGCCTTGTTTTTGCAGATAAGTTTTTGCCTTTTCAGCATCCGTAAAAGTTTCCCCTTTTGCCGTGGGAATGCCCGCATCTGTCATGAGTTCCTTCGCCCAAGACTTACTCGATTCAATTTGCGCCCCTGCTTTTGTGGGTCCGAAAACAGGAATATTCTGGGCGAGGAGATAATCCGCTAAACCTGTTGCCAAGGGCGCTTCGGGTCCGATAACCACGAGGGAAACCCCTTGTACCCCTGCAAAACGGGCAATTCCTTCAAAATCATCGATTCGCATCGGCATATTCTGGCATTTATCAAGAGATGCCGTACCGCCATTACCTGGAATGCAGATAACACCATTAATTTTCGGAGACTCAGCGAGTTTCCATGCCAAAGCGTGTTCTCGACCGCCGTTACCAACTACCAAAACCTTCATTCCGGCTGCACTCCAAAACTTTAACTTTATGCTAGGAGCGACTATTATAAGCTATAAAGACGGGTCAATTTTAATTTTCTCGATTCTTTGAACGCTCCCCAACCAAATCAAAGATTATGGTGAGGGGTTCTCGGGACATTGCCAAGCATCTGAGTTAGCTAGAGTTGCGATCGCCTCCTCATACCAAATCCAGTTACCACAGACTACATTCACCCGATACCCTAAAACCCTGTAGGGACTGTAGGGGTAAAAAATACCTCCTTAACAATGCGGATTTGGTATCAGAAGGAATGCGATCGCCCTTCGCTATATTTTCATTGCCACTTCAGCAGAGACATTCTCACAGACAAAATTCGGTTTGAGAGTGACTTGCGTGACTGGAGAGCGAGGATTTTGTCGAAGTTCCCGGGCTTTTAAGACAATAAGATATTCGTAGAACATTTGCAAAATACACCAAGATAAGCCCGCACTTCCATCTAAAATACCTCCTAAAATAAACAGCATATAAAAAGAGTTCTGGGGTCATGCGTTCGTCTGCTTCGAGAATATAAACCCAATCATGTTTTGTGGGGATATTTTGCAGCATCCAAGTACGCTGTTTGCCATGACTTTTAAAGGCGTGTTGCACGATTTGGACGGAATATTGAGAGGCAATTTGGAGAGTGCGATCGCTACTGAAAGAATCGACGACAATTATATCATCGGAAAGTTGTGCAGATTCGATACAAGCAGCGATATCGATTTCTTCGTTATGGGTGAGAATGAAGATGGAAAACATGATTGAGGAATAGAGGGTAGGGATGAATCGGGAATTATTCTCGAAGTGGTTCTATTTCTTTCTCTGGAAAGAACTTGCAAATTTATGTAATATCGATTGAATTTGTAATTATTCGTTACAAACACGGCGCGATCGCATCTCCGTTAAAAACTCTCGTTTTCCCCCGAAGCGATCGCCCAGCCCAAAAAATCCCCAGAGTCTTCCCCTCTCCCAGAATGGCAACCCAATCAAGATTAATTGAAGTCTGTCTCCTCTGTTTCTTGCGCTTGTCTTAATAGAGGCATTGGTGCATATTCTGTTGCTCGTTCTGTGGGCATTCTTTGCAGTAAATCGTATTCTACAAGTTTATCTAAAATGGGGAGAATTTCGCTGAAGGTTTCGGCTTTCATTTTATCTAATTCTTCTAGAGTTACGCTGGCATCGGAGAGAATTCCTTTTTCTAAGACCATATCCAGCACGTAATAATCTTGGGGAGTGAGTCCGGGTTGACCTCGCAATTGTTCTCGGGCGTGGGCTAGTCCAATTTGGAATACGCGATCGTCAATTTTGGGTTCTTTTAATTCTGCTGCTTTAAGTAAGATGTAGTTGCCGATGCGGTTAAGCCAGCGCGGGACTCCATGAGCCGTTTGGCAAAGTGCGCGGGCAGTTTCGGGGGTAAAAGGATGAACAACGTTGAGATCGTTGGAGTTGTTGGGATCCACTTTGCGACGACGAGCGCTAGCCAAGTATTTTATGAGCATTCGGTAACTCGTTTCTTCGTCTAGAGGTTCGAGTTTGAGAGGGAGATCGAATAAACCGCGATCGCTGATGAGGTAGTCGCGGGTGATGCCGGAAGGATGACCCGTAAGCAAAAACCAAGCGCGTCCTTTGAGTAATCCTTGCGCGTCAAGTAATAGTTTTCTAGCTTTGGCTGGTTCTTGTTTGTCTAAATCATCAATCGCAATAACAACACGATCGCGTTTTTCCATGGCTCGCTTTAGCAGGTCTTCAAAACTGAGAGTAGGAAATTGAGGGGCTTCCGGGGCGATCGCAGATTCTTCAATAGTCCCCTCAAAGACGAATTTACCTCCTGCTTTTGTTTTGCGATCGTGCAAGGCTTTTCTGGGACGCAAACCCATACGATTGAGTTGAAACTGCGCCCAATCATCATCTGGCATTTCTCGGGCGAGGGCAATGAGAGCGGCTGTTGCCAGATCGGTATTGGGTTCTAGTTTAATGGAGGCAGTGAGGATGTTTTTCATATTGCGCTCTAACCCTGACAATACCTCTTGAATAAAGGCAGTTTTACCGATCCCGATCCAGCCATAAACTAGGATTGACTTGGCATCTCGACTGCGAAGAAGATTGATGGTTGTCGCCAGTTCTTCCCGTCGTCCTGTAAACACTTCGTTCAGTCGCGTGAGTTTTTCGGCACTTTCCGCAAAAGGACTCTCAGTGAGATTCCATTTTTCGTAAATTTTTTCACTGTCTTGGAATAATTCATCAAAGTCGCTCATAGGGGTTGTTTCTCCTTTACTTTTTGGGCAAGTTGGTAAACCTGCTGGATTTCTTCTAAGCGAGTATCATTCTCTAGTTTGCGATAAAGTTCGCAGGCTTGGTTCAACTCTTGGAGTGCATCGTCAATAAAATTCAATCGCATGAATAATCGTCCTAACCCTGACCGACAGTGAGCCTCTCCCACTGCGTTTTGTTCTGCAAGGTAGAGTCGCAGGGCATCTCGGAAGTATGTCCTTGCTTGGTCAAAGTTACTCATGAGGTAGTGAGTTCGCGCTATCTGCTGAAGGGCATCAGCCCGAGCCAGTCGGTTTTTGACTTGGCGATAGGTCTGCAAACTTGCTTCTAGAGCCGCTAAACCGTCATACCATTGACCGAACTGTGTAAGCGCTATACCTAACTCATACTGGCTATCTGCTGCTTTTTCTAGATAGTCAGTTTGTCGAGATTCCCAAGGTGTATTTTCAGCAGCCAGACGATAGCAAATAATAGCCTGCTCGAGATCCCTGACTTCCTCAGTCAGTTTAAATCGTTCTAACAATGCTGAAGCAAGATTTCCTTGCGTCATTGCCCATTTTTCAGGGAATGCCTCGCGAGTTCTCACCTGCAAAGCTAACTCATAGAATGAGATCGCCTGTTCGAGATTATCTGCCCTCTCTCCTCGAATTCGGTCACTGTAGGCACTTGCGAGGTTATTTTGCGTCATTGCCCATTGTTCAGGAAATGCCTCGCGAGTATAGACCTGCAAAGCTAACTCATAGAATGAGATCGCCTGTTCGAGATTATCTGCCCTCTCTCCTCGAATTCGGTCACTGCAGGCACTTGCGAGGTTATTTTGCGTTGCAGCCCATTTTTCAGGGAAT
>NZ_JAYGHV010000455.1:0-4577 GCF_034932145.1 Spirulina sp. 06S082
AATGTGCTTGGGGAACAAGAAATGGCGATCTTTCTTCACAAGTTAGCCAAGAAACTCGCTTGAGATTGTTAAAAGCAATGTTAAAAGAATGTCATACTCTCATTGAAGAAAACACCGACCAAGATGATGAATTATATGATTGGTTTAATGAACTTCGTACACGAGTTAGAAAAAATAAAAATATTGATGATGAAACAATGCAAAAAATTCTTGACCATGCACGGGAATGGAGTGGAGGAAAGCAATTTTGGGATACTTTGCGCCATCGAGTCCAAGAGTCTTTTCCTAAATTAGTCATTGCACCTGCTCTGAATCCAGTTGTCCTATCTTTTGATATTTTAGAGACACAAATCAGATTAAAAGCGGATAATCTTAAAGAAGAACAAAAGGAGGAAATAAAAAAGCGCTCAGAAAACTTAAAAAACAAACAAAGTCTAATAGGTAAAGATATTCACGAATTGTTCAGGGAGTTCAAAAGGAAAATAGTTAAGATTGTGGAAAAATTAAAAGAAAATCATCCCCAATCTCGTAATGATGCTATAGGTATAGCAGAAACTATGGGGATTCAAGGATTCAAAGAGTTTACAAATGCAGTAGATAACATTTTTGACGGTCTAAATTTCGATTGGATTCAACCTATAGAGAACGCACTAGAGGGAAAAGAATCTGTCTTTGCTTTACGAGATCAACTTCAGGAGAAAATTCCTATTGCTTATGCTGATGATATTGCTAGAAATTACGAAATAATAGTGAAAGTTAGTGAAAAATTCGATCATAATGAAAACCTAAGACATTTTTATGGAAGTGTGCGATCGGGGGATCAAGAAGGAGAGAAGGAACTTGAGGAAATCGAGGAGGCGTATAAGAAACTTTATACAGTAATGCTTGATGGATTGACTCAAGAGGTTGAATTAAAGGTACAAGCACAATGTGTTGTGATCGAAGAAGCAGTACAAAGTTTTGTTGAACATCAAAAAGGTTATGTTTTGGATAAAGTTGATGAAATATTTCCAGCTTTAGTAGAAGCTCTTAAAGCAGAATTTAATCAAATTGTATCTAACTCTCCCACATTACCAGAAGCATTTTTTGATTTTTCTATTGATACTATTGAAGTGGATACTAATATAAAAAAAGAAAAAACAGGAACTACAACTGTACCAGAAACCTATACAAAAACGATTTTTTTCTTCTTTAAAGTTAAAGAGACAAGATCGGTAAAAAAAGATGTTTACAGTGATATTGAATATCAAGAATTAAAAGTCCCAGATTATGAAGAAATGCCTGACCAGTGGAGAGCAGGAATGGAGTCAAGAAGATCGGAACTGTGGCAAGTTTTTTCGACTTGGATTATCAACCATCTGCAAAAAATAAACGATGAGTTTGGATATGCAATAAATCGAGTTATTAAACTAACGGAACGTACACTCCAAGAAAGATTAAAAATGGATGATGAAGAATTTGAAGAAGTGAAAAAGTATTGGTTAAAGATTGAATATCAAACCGATTCGTTAGTGCAACTTCGCCAACAGTTAATACAACAAATAATATGGGAGGGAAGATAGTGAATAACAATAACTCTTTAATTGGTCAAATAACAAATAAATTACAGCCCGTTTTAGAGGAAATTGACCAACAACAATTTCAACAAAATGCCAGCCAAACTATCACACAGGAAAACACCGATACGAATATTAAATTTCTTATATTGTTCGCTTTTGTTTTGGCTGGAATAGGCATTGCAATTTATCTCTTAAACGAAAACCAACCAGATCAGAAGCAACAAAATTCTAGCAACCAACGAAGAAACGATGATGTTGAGAGAACTCCAAGACAAGAAACAAGAGAAATGCAAGAAATGACTTACAACATTATTTTATTTCTTGCTGTAGATGCAGAAGATACTGAAGGAATTATTGACAGTTTAAGGAGAGGACAAAAAATGACTCCAGAAGCTGTGAATATTTTATCTCGAACATCTATAATACAAGCTCTATGGCAAGGTAGTGAGGATCAATTTCATAAGACGGGAATAAACGAGTGTTTTGAATATAATTCGTCTCAAGAACCAAATCAATACGACGTTTATTTGATAAAAATAGAAATAGATGAATGCGAACGAGAGTTTGAGCAAGATGTACCACAAACATCTAGAGGGAGAGGCTTTAAACGTCTTCTAAACAAACCTCATACAATCACAGTTTCTAAAAGATCACCCAAAGAATCTATTAACAATCCTAACCTTTATCGATAGAGGCCAATATTATGCTTATTCCAACTAACTTACTTGCTGAACCGGGGATCGTCCAAGGCTTACTAGATGGTTCTTTGGTTCGTTATGGTAGTGTTATTCGTCATGCTGCGGGAACACCCCAAGGCGGTCAAATTGTCCGTCATTTACTAGAAGCCCCCGGACTGACCAATCAGTTAATGAGTTTGCCTTTTTCACCTGTAACTGGTGCAGTTTCTCTGGTAACAAATACTATCGGTCACGCTGCAACGTACAACAAACTCATTGGCATCGATCGCCAACTTATCGGACTGCAACAAACGGCTTCTTCTATCCTCGGTTTTAGCCAAATTGCCGCAGGTGCAAGCATCTTGAACATTGGGGTCAGTATTGCTGGATTTGCCTATATGGGCTATAAACTCCATCAAACCCAAAAAGCGATCGGCAACCTGCAAAAATCAATGGCAGCAGGGTTCGATCGCCTCGAAGATCGCCTCGATGCCCTTTCCGGACAACTGGCCTATCTTCATCTCCTCGTAGAAGATAGCAGAGAAGAACAACAACGCCTCGGGAATGCGATCGCAGACCTCCATAAAGCCTTGTTAATCAAAAATATAGCCGACCTGCAAGCCGAACTTGAACATCTGAAACGCTTTCCCGATGACTCCCCCAAAGCAGCCCTAAAAACCGCCACTAGCGCCCGTCTATTTCTTGCCAGTCAAGCCACCCAAGCCCCTTTAGAATTCGATGCCAATACCCTTATGCTGGTAGATATCTCCACCCAAGGCTGGGCAGTCGCGATCGCCACAGAAGCAAACCTCCTCCTCCAACACGGGCAGATCCCAGAAGCCCGAGAAGTCCTCGCCCGAGAAATCCCTCGCTTTCAGCAACACGCCCACCAGTGGGCGAAAAGTCTCCTCAACACCGAACGTCCCGAACTCGCTACAGCCCAACGCTTTGCTACTCCCTACTTTAAAAACTGCATTACCCCCGAACGAGTCCAACGCATCACCCAAATTTCGCCAAGCGATCGCGCCCTATCTTCCGACCAGACACTGCAAAAACGCCGAGGCGCTAAAGTAGAACTGGAAATGACCCGCACTCAACCCCAACTCACCTCACAATGGAAATATCGGCAACTGGCGATCGCAGAATATCTCGATACTCTTAGCGAATTGTACGCCAGATTAGATGGGTTGCTTGCCTTTGCCCAACTGTGCGAACAACAAGGGGTTAAAAGCAGCCACGAACTTCTCCCTGATGCCAATGCAAAACCCGGCCTCTATCTCCTCCCCGCCGTTGAAACCTAGACTTCTCGCTTGAGGACTTTAGTGAGAATTATCAATGGAAGGGTTGTTAGTAGGAGGGTGCAAGCCTATATTCTTCCACAATTTTATTAATGGTCACTTCTAAATCAAGAGCATAGCATTTGCATGAGTAAAAATGCGATCGCACTTCCCCTCAAAGTCAGTTTTAGGAAGTTTCAGAGGTTATCAGGGTCTAATCCTTTCGCAAGCAGGCGATCGCGCAACTCTTGCAATGTCCTCTGTACCTGTTCTTTTTCCCGTCGTTCCTCAATCCGTTCCCGTTCAGACTCATCTGGACTTCTTAAATACTCCCCAGTTTGGGGATTGAAAAAACGCATCTGACCATTGGGAAGTAAGCGCAGTTCTAACTCTAAAACCTTTGAATAAATAGACAGAGAACCATCTTCTAATCGATTTGGTGTAATAGTTTGATAAGTATTTCCAACCAAACGCTTGCCTTTCAAAGGAGGATTGAGATAGTCTCCCGTCGGATCGTATTGGAAGTATTCCAAAACCCCCATTTCTGAATAAGTATCGGGTTTATCTCGTTCATCTTTTCTGCGAGTGCTGGCAGATGTTACTTCTAAAACCCAATCGGGAGTTATTCCTCCTTCCTCCCAGACTTTGTAACTTCTGCGAGGGCGATTTTCTACCCCGAAGATGACAAATACATCAGGACTCACCACGGCATCGGGAACTCCCCGTTCGTAGTAGAGGTAGAGATTACCAGAAACGTAGATATCTTCTTGGTTGTGAAAGTAGAATTTGAGGCTTTCTACACCATAAATTAAATAATCCCGTGCGGGGTCACTTTCTGCCATCGGTTCGCCATCGGGTTCGGGGTAAACAATCGGGGTTTTTAGGGGTGCGAGAGTCATGGTTTTCAAGGAGATGAACTAGACCATTTTTGAGCCAAGATTAGAGAATTCGCATTTTAGGCGATCGCAGAGACAGTAGTTCTATCGTACAGAAATTATAGCGCGATCGCGACTAAACTCTTCCTCTAGCTCCTTTCCGGTAGATAAAATAGAAAATAAAGCTAC
>NZ_JAYGHV010000456.1:0-4251 GCF_034932145.1 Spirulina sp. 06S082
ATTTCCCCTGGGCAACGCGCTTGCTCCCTTTAAAGATCATGTGTTCTAAAAAATGTGCCATTCCGTACCAGCGATCGGGTTCCGCACTGACACCCGCTTTCACCCAAACATCAACCATGACAACGGAGGTACTCGGGAGATGTTGATGAATAACAGTCAGGCCATTATTCAACCGGAAGGTCTTAGCGGGAAATTGAACCGGAAATTGAATAGTATCGCGTTGTTGATATAGCTGTTGCAAGGTTAAGCGCTTAACGATTTGTTAATCTATACCATTCTAGCTCTTAGGAAAATCTTAAATTGATCGTTTTGATACAAAATGCTGGATTTTTTAGGATAGAGGAACATAAAATAGATAATAAGATGGTAGAATGTAGAAAACGAAAACATAGAATAGGAAATTCTAATTCTTCATTATTGATTTTTCGCCCTCTTAGCATTATGCAACAAACAAGAGAAAAAATAATAGATAAATCTTCTTTATTACGTCTTTGGACAGTGGAGGAATACCACTACATGGCTGAAGTGGGAATATTAGGAATAGATGAATCTGTAGAATTAGTCGCCGGACAGATTATTAAAAAAATGAGTCCTCAAAAAACACCCCATGCGACAGCATTGACTTTAACGCGATTGTTGTTGGAGGAAAGATTAGGAAAACAAGTTTTAGTCAGGACACAATTACCCACAACTTTGAGCAATTATTCTGAACCCGAACCCGATGTTGCTGTTGTGATGCCTGATGTTTTACGTTATCTAGAACATCATCCCTGCGTCAGTGAAATTTATTTAATCATCGAAATTGCCGATACAACAAGCAAAACAGACCGGGAAATTAAGACGCGGGAATATGGAAAGGTTGGCATTAAAGATTACTGGGTTTTGGATATTAATAAGCGTTGTTTACATATTTTCCAAGACCCAACCTCCCACGGATATCAAAATGAGATAATACTTGAGGAAGATGGACAAATTTCGCCATTACAATTTCCCGATTTGAGCATTACTGTCCGAGATCTGTTACCTCCAGTTATTGTCGAGTAACATTTGATTACAATTCAATTTTAAGCAACAGCATTAACCGTCGAATTCGCAGTTAAGCGCCCATCTTCCATTTTAACAATGCGATCGGCAACATCTAAAATGCGATTATCGTGGGTGACAAGGAGAATTGTACAGCCTTGTTCTCGTGCCAACTTTTGCATCAATGTCACCACATCCCGACCAGATTTACTATCAAGAGCGGCGGTGGGTTCATCGGCGAGTACAATAGCAGGATGGGCAACTAATGCCCGCGCGATCGCGACTCGTTGTTTCTGTCCTCCAGAAAGATTATCAGGGTATTTTTCTATATATTCTCCTAAACCCACTTCTTCTAATATACTTGTTGCTTTTTGGCGCATCTGCGATCGCGTCAATGTTCCGTGTACTTCTAATCCCATTTGTACATTTTGCAGGGCGCTTAAACTCTGATGTAAATTATGTGCTTGGAAAATATAACCATTATGACGACGTGCTTGTACTAACTGTTCTTGACTTGCGCCACATAGTTCACTTCCTAACATTTTTAGACTTCCCGACTGGGCAGAACGCAAGCCGCTAACAAGGGTTAAAAGCGTTGTTTTTCCCGATCCTGAAGGACCCATCATAATGACAATTTCTCCAGCATAAATCTCCAAATTAATGCCAAAGAGAACTTGTTTGCGAAGTTGTCCTTGACCAAAGTAATGATCGAGATTTTTAACGGCAATAACGGGTGTTTTATTCATCATGGAAGATAAGCAAATAACAATTAAAAAATATCAGCAGGATCTGCTGCTTGTAATCGTCGGGTGGCGATCGCGCCAGAAATACCACACATAACAATCGTTAAAATTAACACGCCAATGGCTCGGGTTGTCGTCATAAGCATCGGTAAAGCTGTTGCTTTTTGCGCTAAGGCATATAAACCAATTGAGATTCCCAGCCCCGGAAAAAAGCCCAAAGCAGCTAAAATAATTGCCTCTTCAAATACCACCCCGAGTAAATAAGAGTTGCGATAACCCATTGCTTTAAAGGTGGCATATTCTGCTATATGTGCATTAACATCTGTCGAGAGAATTTGATAAACAATCACCACTCCCACCACAAATCCGATCGCGGCACCAAAGCCAAAAACAACGCCAATAGGACGATTGGTCGCCCAATAAGTTTTCTCTTCGTTAATGAACTCCTCAATAGTTAGGGTTTTTACATCGTCAGGTAAATGAGCATCAAGCATCGCTCTCACTTGCGCCGGATCGCTACCGGGTTCGATCTTTAATAAGCCCAAACTCACTGTCCCAGGCTGTCGTTTTGGCATCAAGCGCAAAAAGTTCTGATCGCTGGTAATAATCACCGCATCTGCTGCAAAAGAAGCCCCCATGCTAAATAGTCCGCCAATGGAGACGGTACGGCGTTCGATTTCTGTAGTCACGGTTTCGCCCAGTTCTGTTTTGGCGATCGCCTCTTCATATTCTCCTCGGGCAGCGCGATCGAACAATACTGTATCTGGGAGTTTAATCTCATTTAATTTTTGCGTAATTTCCGGTAAGGTAAAAGCAGGGCGATCGGGGTTCATACCGATAACCATCACTGAAGTTTTTTGCTGGGTTTGGGGGTTTTTCCACTGCACGGAATTCACATAAAGTGCATCTGCGGATTCAATTCCAGGGATGTCAAGCGCCTGATACAATCGCCGTCGAGGAAAGGTGGATAATTCCCCCCAATTCAGCGCTTGGGTATTCATAATGACAATATCTGCCTCTAGGTTGCGATGTAGAAGCGTGTTACTGTTGAGCAGGGCATTCAAAAAGCCGAACTGCATGAAAATCAGGATATCTGCAAAGGCAATACCCGACATGGCCGTGAGTAGACGAGTTAGATCGTGCTTGAGTTGCAACCATCCTAAAGGCGTGCGATGAGTTAAGGCTGTAAAAAGTTTTTTCATAGTTCGATCGCCACCGTGACTTGTAAATTGGTTAATCCGAGAACTTTTTCCCTGGAGGTTTCATCGAGTTTAACTCTCACTTCAATAACCCTTGCATCGATATTAGCAGAGGGATCGGCATTAATTACATCTTGGCGCAAGACTTGCAGGCCAATGTGTTCGACGGTTCCGCGTAATTCTTCAGGTACAGCATTACTGGTGACGATCGCAGGTTGACCCGTTCTAATTTTGCTGATATCACTCTCGTAAATTTCCGCGATCGCATACATCTCTCGGGTTTGTCCGATCTCGGCAATGCCTTCACTGGCAATAATTTCGCCGGGTCGGGTATGAATTTTGAGAATTTGTCCGGCTTGGGGGGATCGCACAAAAGCGCGATCTAAGTCGGTTTGAGCGCGATCGACGGCGGCTCGGGCGGCGTTAAGTTCGGCGGTAGCAACTTCTACATCTACCGGACGCACTTCAGTGATACGATCTAAGGTCGCTCTTGCTTCTCGCAATTGTTCCTGTTGGGAGGATGCCACGCGATCGCGTTCTGCTTTGGCTTCCTGTAGCTGCCATTGCAGGCGATCGAAGTTTAAGCGCTTGCTATCTCGGTTGCTGGCGGAAATAGCCCCCTCGTTGTATAGGCTTTGATAGCGATCGTATTCAACTTTGGCATTATTTAACTCAGCCTGCAAGCGGCCGATCTCGGCTTCTTGGGCGGCGAGTTGGGTGCGGCGATCCCCTTGAATGCGAGAAATAGTAGCGCGTTGTGCCTCGATCGCCCCCTGTTGCGCTCCTGCTTGGATGCGGTTAAGATTGGCTTGGGACACTCTTACTTTTTCTCTTGCTTCATTTAAAAGAGCTTCTAGGCGATCGCGACTATCCAAAATGGCGATGGTTTCTCCCTTTCTCACCCAACTCCCTTCCTCAACCAATAATCTCTCAATTCGATTACCTTCTGCTGAGGAGGGAGAAGACAGGCGCACTACTTCTCCGCGCGGTTCTAGTCGTTCCAGTCCCGTCACGGTTACAATTTCTGGCAAGGCTACGGCAGGGGCTTCGATCGCCGGTTGAAATAAGTTCATTCTGGAGGTAATGAATGCTCCTCCTCCCGCACTCAAAAGCGCCGTCAAAAGCACAATAACCAAGGATTTGAAGGATCGGGGACGATCTGCTGTTCCATTATGAAGCACTTGTGCCTCCCTCTACTGAATACTTGACCCAATTCCCTTATAATAAAACTAAACGGTTTCGTTTTATCTGTTTTAAGATTAAACCACTCAGCCCAATAAAGTCAA
>NZ_JAYGHV010000457.1:0-3881 GCF_034932145.1 Spirulina sp. 06S082
CTCGAGCGACGTTTTCAACAAGTATATGTGCGTCAACCTGGAGTTGAAGATACTATCTCTATTTTGCGGGGTCTAAAAGAACGCTACGAGGTCCACCACGGGGTGAAAATCACCGATTCTGCCCTGGTTGCCGCCGCGACCCTATCCAACCGCTATATTAGCGATCGCTTCCTTCCCGATAAGGCGATCGACCTCGTAGACGAAGCGGCGGCCAGGCTAAAAATGGAAATTACTTCCAAACCTCTTGAATTAGAAGCGATCGATCGCCGTTTGATGCAGTTACAAATGGAAAAACTCTCTATTGAGGGAGAAAATGAGCGCGGTAGTAGTAGTGTTTCCCAGGATCGCATCGATCGCATTATCCAAGAAATTCAAGAACTGGAGCAAAAACAAACAGGATTATCCTCCCAGTGGAATGCAGAGAAACAAATGTTAGAGGAGATTAATACTCTCAAAGAACGAGAAGATAAATTAAGGGTACAAATCGATCGCGCCCTGCGGGACCTCGACCAAAACCGCGCCTATCAGTTGAAATACGAACGAGAACAATTACAGGGCGATCGGGAGGCAAAAGAGGCGGCATTTTTGGTCAGACAGTCCCAAGGAGAAGCCTTATTGCGTGAGGAGGTCACAGAAGGGGATATCGCCGAAGTAGTGGCGCGGTGGACGGGGATCCCCGTTAATCGTCTTTTGGAGTCGGAACGGCAAAAATTACTGCAACTGGAAGGCTATTTACACGAGAAGGTGATCGGGCAAGATCAAGCAGTATCGGCGGTATCGGCGGCCATTCGTCGCGCTCGGGCGGGGATGAAAGATCCCAATCGTCCCATCGGCTCGTTTATGTTCCTCGGACCTACAGGAGTGGGGAAAACGGAATTAGCCAGAACTTTGGCACAATGTCTCTTTGATAGCGAAGAAGCAATGGTGCGTCTCGATATGTCGGAATACATGGAGAAACACACGGTTTCCCGTTTGGTGGGGGCTCCTCCGGGGTATATCGGCTATGAGGAAGGGGGACAACTAACGGAAGCCGTGCGCCGTCGTCCCTATTCTGTGGTTTTATTGGATGAGGTGGAGAAGGCACACCGGGATATTTTTAATATTTTGCTGCAAATCTTGGATGATGGGCGAGTGACGGACTCTCAGGGGCGATTGGTGGATTTTCGCAATACAGTGATTGTGATGACCAGTAATATCGGCAGTAATTATCTCCTGGAAGAGTTGAAAGGAAAAGCCAAACCGAAGCCAATGAAGGGCATTGAAGCACGTTTGCAACAGCGTATTAGTGAAAGAATTGCGATCGCTTTACAAGAGGAAACTACCGACTGGATTGAGGATTTATGGAATAATTTGATTAAAGTGCGATCGCCAGATATTTCCCTATCTGATTTTCGTTTATTAATTCGGGAAACCTTCCAAGAAACGGAAATTGATTGGTTAAAACAGGCGGTTTCCCAAGCAGAGAATATTGTAGAACCGCCGCCAAGAGAGCTAAAAGAGGCGATCGCCATAGGAATTCGCGAAGCCTTACAAATGTTGCAAGAACCGAAAGAAACTGTTTCCGTGACAGATTTAGTTTTAGAGGCATTAAGCAATCATTTTCGCCCAGAATTTCTCAATCGTATTGATGAAACCATTGTTTTTACACCTCTGAAACGAGAAGAATTACGGCAAATTGTCGATATTCAATTGCGACGTTTGCAAACATTAATGGAGGAACAACAAATTACGTTAGAATTAACCGACGCGGCGCGAGATTATTTGGTCGAAGTGGGTTACGATCCTGTCTATGGGGCGCGACCTTTAAAACGTGCTATTCAACGGGAGTTAGAAAACCCAATGGCGACGAAAATTTTAGAAAATGCCTTTGGGGAAGGGGACACTGCGATCGCGGACTGTCAAAATGGTGTTCTAACTATCGATCGCCGCTAACATGAATTTAGACTTCTGGACGCGCACGAGTGGGACATGGATTAACATTATTGCTATTCTTGTCGGGACAACCTTCGGGCTATTGCTGCAAAACCGCCTACCCCAAAAAATGCAGCAAATTCTCACACAAGCTCTCGGACTCCTCACGATTTGGATCGGTGTAACCATGGCCGACAGTCTCAATCAAGCACAAGGCGGCAAAATTGATGGTATTATTCTCGGTTTACTAGCTCTCACTATGGGGGGGATTCTCGGAGAAGCCCTGCAAATCGAAGATCGCCTCGCTGCGATCGGGGACTGGTTGCAAAGGAGATTTCGCAGTAAAGGTCGCTTTACCGAAGGTTTCGTCGCCAGTAGCTTACTCTTCTGTGTTGGCTCTCTTGCGGTCCTCGGTAGCCTCAATAATGGTTTAACTGGAGATAATACCCTCCTCGTCCTCAAAGCCGTCATGGATGCGATCGCCTCTATTGCTTTGACCAGTAGTTATGGCATCGGGGTTGGTTTCTCTACTCTTAGCATACTCCTTTATCAAGGCAGTATTTCCCTCGCAGCCGGAAGTTTGGCTAATTTCATCCCCGATCCTCAAACCGATCCTCGTATCTTCCTTGTCACTGGAGTGGGGGGTTTAACGATTCTCGGCTTAGGTTTAAACCTGTTAGAAGTCACTCGCATTCGCATTGCTTCCTTTCTACCGGCGATCGCTCTTGCTCCTTTCATTTACTGGTTAGGCGATCGTTTGAGTTAAAATAAACCCTTTGATTATAGCATATTGGCTGGGCGATCGCATTTTTCAACAAAGCAGTTTTGGAAGTGCGATCGCCTGGCACGGTTTTGTTATAATAGTGGAAGGAAGGCGATCGCTGGAGAAGGACAATGCAGCTAGAAGACTATTTTGATTTTCAACGTCCCGATGATATTCGTCTCAAAGGGACGAGAGTGGGAATTGAAAACATTCTCTATGAGTATATCTATCACAGTCGGACTCCTGAAGAAATCGTGAATTGCTTTTCTACGATTACTTTAGAGCAAGTTTATGCAACAATACTTTATTATTTTCAAAATAAAGAAACCGTAGGCAAATATATTGCTGATTGGTTAGAATGGGGACACCAAGAACGTAAAGCACAAGAACTTAATCCTACACCGACGATGCTACGCTTGCGGAAATTGAGAGCAGAACAAGAAGCAAAGACAAAAGAAAATAATGCTGAGTTATCTGCTAGATGAGAATATGAACCCAATTTATACAGCGCAGTTGCGACGGCGACACCCCGATCTAATGGTTTGGGAAATTGGTGAATTGCCCGCACCTCCAAAAGGAACTCTCGATCCTGAAATATTGCTTTGGTGTGAAGAATATAACTTTATTCTGGTCACGAATAATCGCACTTCAATGCCTGTTCATTTAGCCGAACACCTCGATCGCAATCGTCACATTCCGGGAATTTTTATCTTGAATCCCAAATTAACAATTGGTCAAAATATTGATGAACTCATTTTCCTTGCTTTTGCCTCGTTTAGAGACGAATATCGCGATCGCATTGTTCATCTTCCTCAGAGTTATTCTCTCTCAGAATTTGTTTGAAGGTGCGATCGCATTTTTCAAGAAAGCAGTTTGGGAAGCGCGATCGCTAGATTTCAATTCCTAAAAATCCCACGTTTCTGGGTCGCCTTCGGGGAGTTTTAAGTTGAGAATGGGTGCATAGCGTTGGAGGGTTTTGAGGATGGTTTGTCGGGGTTTTTCGAGGCGATAGGCTGCATGAACGATATGGGATGAGTCTACTTCTCTTTCTAACCAAGGAAGAAAAACAATGTCTCCACCCTTGAGGGGTGACAAGCAAGCTATAAAGCCGATTTTATAAGGGTTAGAGCGTGCAGTCCTTTCTGAAAATAGAGACGCTTATGAGATTTAAGATTCATCAAAAGAGTGGCAAGGTCTGACCAAAGTT
>NZ_JAYGHV010000458.1:0-3842 GCF_034932145.1 Spirulina sp. 06S082
CTTAAGGTATCGATGTGACCCTCGAAAACATACCATTCGGCGCGATCGTTAATGGGATTGAGAAGAACGACTTTCAAGTGAGAGCCAACATCTTCAAAACTCTTAATGGCTATTTCTCGTTGAGAAACTTGAGTTTTTTCCGAGTCCGACAAATCTGAAGATTGAATTGGCTTAGTTTTAAAAATGGTATCTTGAGTGATAACGAGGGTAGCCGCTTCCACGACTTGAATATGACCTTCAAAGGCATACCAAACTTTGCGTCCGACCAGTTCATTGTCTAACGTGAGTTTGTAGTGACTGCCCTCTTTATCGGCCAATTTAACGCCATATTCATTACCTTTCGCGATGGGAATTTTTTCCGATACGCTCAAAGCACTGGATTGAACAGGCTGGGTTTTAAAAACCGTATCTTGCGTAACAATTACAGTTGACATCTTTCTCGGTAATTCAGAAAGGTTAATTAATGTCAACACTATAGGGGCATTTTTGCGGAATTGGGCGAAATTTAACGTTTTTACAAGTTATTGAGATTTGGCGATCGCGGCTGGATAGATAATGGGAACATGAGTGTTTGTCAACTTGTCAGGGTTGAAAATTTGCGGTTTACTATTTAGTTAAATATTTTTGATGAAAAATTGGCTTGTGCGATCGCTCTCGTTGGGTTTTATGGGATTGGGTTTATTTAGCGCGATGGCCGTGGCGATCGCGGTTCCCCTTAGACAGGCTCTCGATCGCCCCGTGGATAGTCTCCCTGGTGGCGATACGTCAACTTTCTCTGGCTACGATCGCCCCATTTTTATCTGGCCGACAGCAGGAGAAATTACCCAGAGGTTTCACCGCTACCATGAAGGCCTTGATATTGCCGGGTCTACGGGTACGCCAATTTTAGCGGCGGGGGATGGTACGGTGATAAAGGCAGGCTGGGATGATTGGGGATTGGGCAATGCGATCGCCCTGCAACACGAGGATGGCAGTCGCACGGTTTACGGTCACAATCAACGTCTTTTCGTCCGCGTTGGCGAAACCGTGCGTCAAGGTCAAACCATTGCAGAAATGGGCAGTACGGGCAATAGTACGGGACCGCATTTACATTTTGAAGTTCTTCCCAATGGTCGCGATCCGGTGGATCCCCTGTTATTTCTGCCCTATTAATTGTGGCGATCGGTGGGGGTTTTGGCTTTAAAGGTGGTGAGAATGGGGGTACCCAAAAGTTCTGCCAGTTCGACGATCGCGGGCATTCGGATGTATTGATTCTTTCTTTGAGGTCATGGTACAACAACTTTCTCCTCTTACTATCGAAAACGAACTTCTCTATCCCGATAGCGACGGCAAACCCTTGGCTGATAATACGATTCAATTACGCTTAATTTTCACCATTAAAGGTGGTCTCGATGCTCTGTTTAAAGACAGAGATGATGTTTTTATCGCTGCCGATTTGCTCTGGTATCCGGTTCAGTTGACCCAATCAGAGATTCGAGCGCAAAAGAAACCGAAAAAGCAAGCTCCCGATGTGATGGTGGTTTTCGGACGACCCAAGGGAGATCGCGGTTCTTACAAGCAATGGGAAGAGGATAATGTTGCCCCGCAAGTGGCTTTTGAAATCCTATCTCCGGGGAATAGGAAGAAAGATATGGAGACCAAGTTTAAGTTTTATCAAGAGCATGGAATTGAGGAATATTACCTTTACAATCCGAAAAAGAATCACTTACAAGGATGGTTGAGAAGGGGGAAGAAGTTGGAAGAAATCTCTCAGATGGAGGGATGGATAAGTCCGCTTTTGGGGATAAGATTTACGACCAGTGAGGGGGAGTTAGCATTATTTCATCCCGATGGAGAACGTTTTATTGAATTTGTTGAGGCGATCGAACAACGCGATCGCGAACGATTAGAAAAGTATCTCGAAAAACAACGTGCCGATCGCGCAGAAGCCATCGCAGAGGAAGAACGAAAGAAAAATCAACAGTTACGCGATCGCCTCATACAACTCGGTATCGATCCTGAAAGTCTCCCCTAATTTTAGAGCGCGATCGCTTTCTTGCTCATTATTCCACTCCGATCTCATCGCCAAAGTTTGTTGCTGAAAATTAAAGATTACATTCGGTAATAATGCGATCGCTGCCAACCCTAATCTATTTATGAAAATTAAAGATTAAATTCGGTAATAATGCGATCGCCGCCAACCCTAATCTATTTATGAAAATTAAAGATTAAATTCGGTAATAATGCGATCGCCGCCAACCCTAATCCATTTCAATGGATTTTTCGTATGAGACAGGGATTTTCAATCCCTGGCGGATCGAGATAAGAAGGATAATTTAATTACCGATTTGTTTCCCTAACTTCCATTGAAATGGATTTTTCGTATGAGACAGCGCTTGGGGGATGGCGAGGTTTCCTCGCCATATCCAACCAAGTAAGAAGGGATTTTCAATCCTTGGCGGATCTAGCGAATATCCTAAGTTAGAGGCATCGCACCCGCATACTGCACGCCGGAAAGATAAGCCATATCCCGATCCCAAGTGGTCAAATCGTCCGAGCAAAACTGATTTAAGTGCGTATGTCCGCAAGCTCGCGCCAGAACCTGCATTAGCTCTGTAGAGGCACGGAAGAAGCGATTGAGCCTTGCTGCGGCTTCATCAATAACCAAACGGCGGCGTAAATGCTCCTTTTGGGTTGCAATTCCCACCGGACAGTTATTAGTGTGACAAGCACGCATTCCCAGACAACCGATCGCCTGAATTGCAGCATTAGAAACAGCAATGCCATCGGCACCCAGTGCTAAAGCCTTGGCAAAATCCGCCGGAGTCCGCAAACCCCCTGTAATAATCAAAGTGACATCCTTTGCACCCCGGCGATCGAGGTATTTCCGCGCCCTGGCCAGTGCGGGAATTGTCGGGACGGAAATATTATTGCGGAATAATAATGGCGCGGCTCCAGTGCCTCCGCCTCGACCATCTAAAATGATGTAATCTACGCCAATTCGCAATGCGGCTTCAATATCTTGTTCGATATGCTGGGCGGAAAGTTTGACACCAATGGGAATACCTCCCGTGGTATCTCGTACCGTATCGGCAAAATTGCGAAAATCATCTACAGATTCCCAGTCGGGGAAGCGCGGGGGAGAAATGGCTGCTTCTCCTTCTTGCAAACCTCGGACTTCAGCAATTCTTCCTTTTACCTTATGTCCTGGTAGATGTCCCCCTGTGCCTGTTTTAGCCCCCTGGCCGCATTTAAAATGAAAAGCCTGCACCTGCATCAGTTTGTCCATTGAGAAGCCAAATCGAGCCGAAGCAAGCTCGTAGAAGTAACGATTATTAGCGGCTTGTTCTTCCGGTAACATTCCACCCTCTCCGGAACAGATTCCAGTTTCTGCTAATTCTGCACCTTTGGCCAGTGCAATTTTGGCTTCTGCGGATAAAGCGCCGAAACTCATATCCGAGACAAAAATCGGCAAACTTAGCTTTAAGGGTTGTTTGGCTTTGGGTCCGATGGTTAATTCCGTTCCCACTTCGGTATCATCTAACAAAGGTAAGCGTGCTAATTGAGCCGTGACAAACTGCAAATGATCCCACTGGGGCAATTCTGGAGCTGGGACTCCCATTGCAGCGACGGGTCCGTGATGCCCGGTTTTGGAGAGTCCGTCGGCTGCAAGTTGTTGAATATATCGAGTGCTGGGTTCTTCTGTGGTACCGTGGATATCGGCGTAGGCTCCTTGGTATTGTAAAGTTTAACTAAAAATATAGTCAAACAGAGTGATTTATGGTAAATTATTGTCATCATGTTTATCCAACTCAACCAAAAAAGCAGGAGTTGGTAAATTAGATAGGATTGATTGATTGAGA
>NZ_JAYGHV010000459.1:0-3690 GCF_034932145.1 Spirulina sp. 06S082
TACGGCGATTGTAGCGATCGAAAGTATCCTCATAAGGATCGCGATTGCTACTCTTGGGAGGACGATTGCGATCGAGGCGATCGTAACGTTCTTCTCGCTTGCTGTCTCCGGTAAAAGTGCGCTTAATCGAATCAAAGAAATCGCCGTCGTCTTCTTCTTCATATTGCAAGCGCACTTCTCGATTCAGTTCGTAGAGGGCATCTTGTAAGTCCGCAGAAGAGCGATCGATGCCGCGATCGTCATCTCGTTCCAAACTTTCATCTAATTCTCGCATGAGAGACTCAATTTGGCGGCGATAGTAGGCTGCAAACTGGCTGCCAAAATCGAGGGTTACTTCCCGCAAACGCCGTTTTCCTTGATCGATCAAAGATTTCGCCCGATTGCGTTTCTCGACCTTTTCCCGTCGTTCTCGATCCTCACTGGCAAAACGTTCGGCCTCTTGCAACATCGTATTAATTTCATATTCGCTCAAAGTCGAGGCTTCTTGAACAACAATACTTTGCTCTCGTCCCGTCATGCGATCGATCGCCGTTACTTGTAGAATACCGTTGGCATCGATATCAAAAGCGACTTGAATTTGCGGAATACCTCTCGGGGCGGGAGGAATTCCGGTTAACTTGAAACGTCCCAAAGACTTATTATCCTTGGCCATTTCCCTTTCCCCTTGAACAATATGCACTTCCACCACGGTTTGATTATTTTCCCCCGTGGAGAAGATATCGGAACGACGCACGGGTATCGTCGTGTTACGGGGAATGAGCTTTTTCGTTACACCGCTAACGGTTTCTAAGCCCAAAGAAAGGGGCGTTACATCCAATAAAAGAACATCTTTGACGGATCCCGATAAAATTCCTGCTTGAATTGCTGCACCCACCGCAACAACTTCATCGGGGTTAACATTCTGATTGGGTTCGCGATCGATGAGACTGTAAACCAAATCTCGGATCATGGGCATTCTTGTGGATCCTCCCACCAGAACCACTTCATCAATATCCATGGGTCCGAGTCCCGCATCTTTAAGGGCGCGTTTAACAGGACGGCGCAGGCGACTCAATAAATCGCCACACAACCCCTCAAAACTGCCTCGGGTGAGTTGCGTTTCGATATGTTGGGGTCCTTCTTCCGTGGCGGTGATAAAGGGCAGATTGATGTCTGTAATGCCCACTCCAGAGAGTTCGATTTTCGCTTTCTCTGCGGCTTCCATGAGGCGCTGTAATGCTTGGCGATCGCTTTTCCTTAAGTCAATTTTTTGCTGTTCTAAAAACGCTTCTGCTAACCAATCAACAATTTTGCGATCGAACTCATTTCCCCCTAACTGGGTATCGCCACTGGTGGCGCGAACTTCAAATACACCGTCTCCCACATCCAAAATAGAGACATCAAAGGTCCCTCCCCCCAAGTCAAATACCATAATGGTTTGACTGCCTTGGCGATCCAATCCATAAGCCAAAGAAGCCGCCGTGGGTTCGTTAATAATTCGTAGAACCTCTAAGCCCGCAATGCGTCCAGCATCTCGCGTTGCTTGTCGTTGGGAGTCGTTAAAATAAGCAGGGACGGTAATCACTGCACCGGTAATCGGTTCTCCTAAATAGCGTTCGGCATCTTCTGCCAAGCGTCTGAGAATTTTAGCAGCGAGTTCTTCTGGGGCGAAATCCTTTTGCAGCCGAGGACAAGGAATCTTAATATTTCCCTCCTCATCCCGACGGATGGTATAGGCAACCCGTTTGGATTCGGGGTTTAATTCGGTATATTTCCGACCGATAAAACGCTTAATGGAATAGAAGGTATTTTTGGGGTTGAGAACGGTCTGTCGCCGTGCTAACTGTCCGACGAGCAATTCTCCTTCCTTGTTCACCCCCACGACGGAAGGGGTGGTTCGCATTCCTTCGGCATTGGCAATTACCATCGGCTTACTGCCTTCCATGATGGCAACTACCGAGTTTGTCGTTCCCAAGTCGATGCCAACTACTCTACCCATGTACGCTATCGATTCCTTGAATAAATGTTAAGTTGCTGCATTCTATTGTAATGGGTAATCGGTAATGGATAGGGGGGTAAGGAAAAAGACTTGCTCTGGAGATGGCGATCGCTGAATTATATGAGAGAAAGCGCGATCGAAAATGGTAAAGACGTTTATGGCGATCGCCTATTGCTAAATTTTGAGAGCAAGTCAGCAATTTTTTCATTCGAGTCGCAATCCTAGATGATAACTGGGTTTTATGGCGATCGAACATCGATGATGATAATTATTTTGCTTGCTTTTTTGCAGGAATTCTGCTAAAAACATCCGCTAAATGTATAAATTTTTTGGAACAAATCCCAAATCATTCGGATCGAAGACAAAAGCGGTGCAAAAACAATATTTAGAGATCGTTTCCCCAGCAAACTAACGTATGAAAAGAACATTAGCTCTACTCTCCCTCGGACTTGGATTAGCATTTACCACCCCTCATTTAGGGGCTGAAGCGCAACCCCTCGAATGGTCTAATCCCCAGAATAATTCGTCTTTAGGCTATGACGAGCAGCTTTGGCAAAGTTTCCGAGGTGCAGGCGATAAAGATGCTCTCCTGCAATCTATCGATAATAGCCTGCGCTATTTAAACACCCCCAAAGCCGCAGAAGTTTACAGAAATTATCCCATTCGCTGGATTACCCGCGATCGCGTCCGTCGTTCTCTCGTGCGTTTCCGTCAATTAGTACAGCAGGCGCGCAGTCCCCAAGAACTGCAAGCGGCGGTTAAGCAAGAATTTGTCTTTTATCGCTCCACGGGACAAGATAATCGCGGTACAGTCTATTTTACGGGCTATTACGAACCGATTTATCAAGCCAGCCGCACCCCCACGGAAGACTATCGCTATCCCCTCTATCGCCGTCCGGGAAACTTGGAGCAATGGCCAACACCCCACCCCAGTCGCGATCGACTCGAAGGAGCCGACGGTACGGGCAAAAATAGCATTTTGCGCGGCTCAGAATTGGTTTGGTTGCGCGATCGCCTTGAGGCCTTTCTCGTCCACATTCAAGGCTCTGCCAAGCTCAAATTAGCGGATGGCGGTACCATGACGGTAGGCTATCACGGTAGTACGGATTATCCTTATGTCAGTGTCGGACAGGCTATGATTCGGGATGGGTTACACCCTCGCGATGGTTTCACCCTACCGAAAATGATTAATATTTTCCGTCAGCGTCCCTATTTACTCGATCGCTACATTCCCCAGAACAAACGTTTTATTTTCTTCCGGGATACTAACGGTGCGCCAGCATCAGGGAGTTTAAGCGTTCCTGTCACTGCCGATCGCTCTATTGCCACAGATAAGGCTTTAATGCCCCCAGGCGCCTTAGCATTGATTGACACGCAAATTCCCATCCCTGATAGTCGCGGACAGATGCAAACACCTCGTGTCAGTCGTTATGTTTTGGATCAAGATGCGGGAAGTGCCATTAAAACACCGGGTCGCGTAGATGTTTTCATGGGAACTGGAGAAGTTGCTGGAAACAGGGCAGGTGTTATGGGTTATCGGGGTTCATTGTATTACCTGATGTTGAAGGAATAGCCATCTTTATCCCCAACTCAATGTCGCGAGGGGTCTCCCGTTATTGTCTTGGTGCGCGTTCCTTAGCTGTTCGCAAAGCGTTCCCGGAGGGAGTAGGAAACCTCAGCAGGGTCGCACCGCAATCTCCGATTTAACGGGA
>NZ_JAYGHV010000460.1:0-3381 GCF_034932145.1 Spirulina sp. 06S082
AGTGCCTTTGTCATCATCCAGAGACTATAAATATCGCTACTGTGACTCAAACCTAAGCCACCATATTCTAGAGGTACTGCTGGAGCGTGAAGTCCTGCATTAAAAAGATCGGTAAAATCTTCTTGGGGAAAACTAGCAGTGCGATCGTACAGAGCAGCACGAGCAGCAAACTTTTGTTGAGCTAATTGTTTAAGGCGATCGAGAAAGGATTCCTTATCTGTTGTTTGAGCGAGAATCATAAAAAGCGGCTGTAATTTTCTCAAGGCTTAGTGTACAGTATGAATAAGAATTTATGCAAAGACTAAAGATGTCCCTTAGATTTCATTGGCGACTATCAGTATGGGGAGGAAGATCGGGAATTGCATCGGCAGCAAATTATTCACCTCAACAGTGTTTGCGGCATCTAGAAAATGATGTTAATTTTTGTCACCGCGCGGAGGAAATAGGGATTGAGTCATTATTAATTCCTTTTAATTATTATAGGGTCGATCCACTCATTCTCTCGACGGCTTTAGGAATGGCCACAAAAAAGCTAAAATTCCTTGTCGCTTATCGTCCTGGATTAATATCTCCGACTTTATTCGTGCAGCAAATTAATACCCTTTCCGCTTTAACAAATGGTCGAGTCAGCTTAAATATCATTATTGGTCATTCCACTCAAGAACAAGGCTATTATGGGGATTTTCTCGATACCGATCGCCGCTACTCAAGAGCCAAAGAATTTTTGCAAATTTGTCACGCACTATGGAGTCAGGAGGAAAACTTTAACTTTCAGGGCAATTACTATCAGATAGAAAATGGACAACTGGGGACTCCATTTATTGCCCCAGAAGGCGATCGCCCAGAAATTTATATTAGCGGTGCTTCGACTCTAGCCGTTAAACTGACGGGTCAACTGGGGGACTGCGGCTTGTTCCTTTGGAGTCATCCGGATAAGGTGCGATCGCGTATTCAAACCCTCAAGAAACAAGGTAAAGAAGTTGGACTGCGCGGCTCGATAATTGTCAGACCAACCCGCAAGGAAGCAATAGAAGCAACCTATTCTTTAATTGAATCCAGTAACAACTTATTCGTTCAAGAAATCTTTAAAACTTCGGATATGGAACTGGTTAAATCTGCTCAGAAAAAGAATGATATCGACCCTCATGCAGAGGAAAATTGGCTGACTCCTTGGTTATGGAAAGGAGCCATTCCTTACTGCGGTCCTTCTTCAATTGCACTGGTAGGAAACCCGACAGATATTGCTTCGGCAATTATAGAATATAAAAAGATCGGTTGCTCTCAATTTATTTTATCGGGCAGCCCAGAACTAGAAACAATGAACTATTTTAACCAAGAAGTTCTCCCTTTGATTCAAGAAATGGAAAAAGATATCGGTTAACTAGATGGTTTGAACAAAGTCTACTCAATCAATTATAATTTTCTCGGCTCAATTATAACTCAAATGAACGATAGACCCACTGTATTTCATATCACCCATCAAAAAGCAGGATCGCAATGGATATCTGCATTACTAAAGTCTTGCGCTCCAGATCGTTATGTACCTAATCAGACAATGGGAGCTCATTACAATCAAAACCCTATTAAAATTGGTCACGTTTATCCCTGTCTCTATCTCGCTAAACCTAATTTTGAAGCACTTATCGGCTCTAATTGGGGGCTAAATCGTCCTCAATATAAAAATATTTTGCGATCGCCTCAGACCTATATTGCTAATTGGTACAATTTTCAGATGCAAAATAAAGAGCATCGAAAATTTATCGTAATTCGCGATTTGCGCGATGCTTTAGTTTCTGCTTATTTCAGTTTTAAAATTAGTCATCCTGTCAAGACCAAAAACTTGCATCGGTGGAGAGAAAATTTACAGAGTCTCGATCGCGAAAAAGGCTTTATTTATCTAATGGATGAAGTCCTGCAACGCTGGGCTAATATTCAGTTATCCTGGTTGGATAACGAATGTTTACTCATTAAATACGAAGACTTAGTCAATAATCAGTATGAAACTATCGAGACAATAATGGAACATTGTCAAATTGATATAGAGCGTCAACGGTTACAGGAAATTGTCAAGTCTCACTCTTTTGAAAACAAAACAGGACGCAAAAAAGGTGAGGAAGACATTGCTTCTCACGAAAGAAAAGGAATTGCTGGAGACTGGCAAAATCATTTTTCTGAAGGGATTAAGGAAGAATTTAAGCAGCGTTTTGGAACAGTATTAATACAAACAGGTTACGAAAAAGATATAAACTGGTAAAACAAATCTTTTTGATTAGGAGAGATTGAATTGAATTTCTTTTTCGTATTCTTTAATATAATCAGCCGCCATTTTTAAGTAGTGAAAATCTCTCATTGCTTTGTCTCGACAAACTTGAGGAGAAATTGTCTCTATTTTTGCGATCGCATTAATATATTCCTCAAATTTATGACAGATAAAACCCACATCTGATGAGACTAATTCTGGAAAAGCTCCGCGATCGCTACAAATGACTGGAGTTCCTGATATCAATGCTTCCGCAACAACCAAACCAAAAGGTTCAGGAATTAATGTTGGAGCAAGAAGTGCTTTCGCACCTGCAAGAAGCTCTGCTTTTTGTTTTCCTCGTATTTCACCCACAAACTCTACACCTTGCTCTCGACACATGACGGCAAATTGTCTTTGATAAAAATCATTTTTACTAGAACCAGCAACAATCAGTTTAATGCCGAGTTCTTGGACAAGTAGCAAAGCTAGACCTAATCCTTTTAAAATGGCTCTTTCCAAACCACAAACTAAAAAAACAAAGTAGTCTTCTTTGGTTTGAGAATAAATAAAATCATCAGGATCGATGCTATTATAAACATAACGTTCACTACCAAAACATTGAGCATGGAATTTGGAAACAAAAACAATATTGCTTTTCCCAAAGTTAGCAGGAACAACATGATTTCCTAAAGGAGCATGATAGGTTCTTAGCCACGGTTTACCACGGGAATCAAAAGACTCAAAAGGGGAAATATCTTGAATGTGTAGAATATCGACATCAAACATCCATTTTTCAGCAAGATTAACGGAGTCTGGCAAAGGTTCTAAAATTTCATTCTGTCTGAGATCGTAGAAAATATCATGTCCGAGTTCTCCTAGACCTCTAACAAGCAAATCCGTGGGATTTTGCGATGCAGTTCCAGTCAGTTTTGCAGGATAGGTATGAGAAGCAGATAGATAGATACGCATATTTATTTTATTTTTGTTTCTAGTCCTTGAAATTACAGCAATATTTCTATTTTTTTGTCGAAAAAACAGAGCAGAATTTCCTTCTCCTGCTCTCTAAAAATAGATTACTCTCGGTAAAAGAACTCTCGTTACAAATACGGTTCACCCTCTTTAGGGAAACAATAACCTGC
>NZ_JAYGHV010000461.1:0-3285 GCF_034932145.1 Spirulina sp. 06S082
ACATTCCAGCCCAATTCTGCCAAACCCGAGATGAGAAAGTCCCGACGGCTGCTATAACGTTCTTGAACATCTTGCACGTAGGTGTCGGGCAATTGCAAGGCTGTTTCGGCGGCTTTTTGAATGGTGGAAAAAATGCCATAATCCAAGTTTGTTTTCAAGGTTCGCAAGCCTTGAATAACATGGGAATTGCCGACGACAAAACCAACTAGCCAACCCGCCATATTATAGGTTTTTGAAAGAGTATGGAATTCAACGCCAATCTCTTTGGCTCCGGCAATTTCTAATAGGCTGGTGGGTTGATAGCCATCAAAGGCCAGTTCGGCATAACAGAGATCGTGAACCAATAAGATTTCGTAATGACGGGCAAAAGCGACGATTTCTTCAAAAAATTCTCTCGGTGCCGTGGCTGTGGTGGGGTTATTGGGATAATTAAAATAAAAGAGTTTGGCGCGTTGGGCGACTTCTTCGGGAATGGTAGAGAGGTCAATGAGCCAGTCTTGTTCTGCGGAAAGCTGGAGTTGATATAAAGTTGCTCCGGCAATGAGAGGACCGCGAAAATGAGCGGGATAAGAGGGACTGGGAACGATAACAGTATCCCCTGGATTGACATAGGCAAGGGCAAGATGGGTTAAGCCTTCCTTTGACCCCAAGAGGGGAAGCGCTTCGTTATCTGGGTCTAGGTTGACTCCATAACGTCTTTTGTACCATTTGGCGATCGCGCCGCGAAAACTGGCGGTTCCTTCAAAGGGAGGATAGCCATGATGAAGGGGATTCTCAAATGCTTTTATTGCGGCATCAATAACAGGCCGCGGTGCAAAACCATCGGGATTACCCATACCCAGATCGATAAGGTCTAATCCTTGTTCTCGGGCGCGAGCTTTGAGTTCGTCTAGACGGGCAAAAACGTAAGGGGGTAGGGATTTCAGGCGTTGGGCAGGGACAAGCCAATTAGGGTTCATAGCACGGGCTGGGCAATGGGTGAATCAGATTCGGCGATCGCGACAAAAGGGGGTCACAATAACCGCTAAGTCACCGATAATCGCATATTTTTTTCACTCTAGCAAACAAAAAAATATGGAACAAAAAAAGTTCGATATAGTTAATAAAATATCGAACGGAAAATACTATTATTTTTTAAAAGTATTTTTTAAAAGTATTTTCTAAAAGCGGGTGATGGGATTCGAACCCACGACATTCACCTTGGCAAGGTGACGCTCTACCCCTGAGCTACACCCGCATCTTTGCCAAATCTGTTAATAATCCTTACACAAAACCAGTAATTTGTCAAGCCCTATTTTTTTCTTGCTCATTTCGACGGAGAGACGGGAAGAGAAGGAGGAGAACCAGAAGTCGGACCATCGAGGTAGGGGTAGGTTGGGGGAGGCAGTTCGCGATGGATTTCTCGCATTAAACTAGCCATTTCGAGGGCATTCAAAGCATAATTCCAGCCTAAATTACTTTTAATCCCAGCACGTTCGAGGGCTTGTTGCAGGGTATCCGTTGTCAGTACGCCAAAAATCACGGGTATTCCCGTTTGGAAACTGGCTGCAGCCACACCTTTAGCGGCTTCTGCTGCAACATAGTCGAAATGAGGGGTACTGCCGCGAATCACTGCCCCCAAACAGATTGCCGCATTATAGCGACCGGATAAAGCAACCCGTCGCGCTACCATTGCCAACTCAAAACTCCCAGGTACCCAAAAATAATCGACTTGAGTGCCTTGAGGATCGACATCAATGCCGTGACGCTTTAAGCAGTCTTGACATCCCGATAGGAGTTTCTCTGTTACCAAGTCATTAAAACGACCGATAATTAAAGCCAAGCGTAGTGTTGCGGGATCGTGATGAAATGTGCCTTCAAAAACTGTCATCGATAATGGGAAATAGTGAGTAGCTATTAGTGACTGATTAGGTTAAGTGGGTAATAGGTTCTTGATAATCGGCGATCGCCTTTCTCTAAGCAACCTATTACCTCGATTGTTCAACAACAAAACTTAAACAACCGAACTTAAACAACTAAAAAGTTTAAGACACCGACGAGAATAACCAATGCGCCCCAAGCGCCAGATCCCACAAAGATCAATTGCTTGGACTGTTCCCAGTTTTGAGGGGTGGCATAGGCAACGGGTACGCCAATCACCAAAAGCAAGGACAGGAATACTAAAGCGGCTAAAGCTAGTTCAAACAGGATAAACATCTGCTAATTCTCCCAAGACGTAATAAATGGCAAAAACTCTAAATATCGAGTTTTGTTCTTAATTTTTTTTAATTCTTTCAGCCTAGCAAAGTTTAGGGCGAAAAAAAAGCTACAAATTCTTTATACAACAAATTGGCAAACTTGCTCGCGAGAATGCTCTCCAGAGGAAATAAATCTGCGATTTCTTGCTATTCTGAGTCATTGAGAGCAGTGGAATAGGCTTTCGCGGCTGTTAAATGCCATGATGCAGAAACTTTCTGACTTGATACTCTCCCGTTTCAATCAGATCGTAAGCGCTATTCATGGCGATCGCAAATTTTTGTTCTGTTTCCTCTAGCGCATCTTGAGGAATAGCGTCCCAGTCTTCTTTGGTCTCCCAACGCACAATGATGACCAATTCCCGAGGATCGGGAGATAGCCAGACTTCTTTCCCCAAAAAACCCGGATATTTTCCCAGCATCGTCGTCCAGATCGCCTCATCTTTCTGAATGAAGAATTCTCGTACTTCAGCAGCAACTCGAAACTTTAGCCATTCAATAACAACCATCAAAATTCCTCAAAATAAACTGTTAGGCGTTAATATAGCAAGCTATAGCTTCAAATTCTTAACTTCAGCACTACCTCGATGCAGCAATTTTCTTCAACAGATGCAAAAAAGATTTACCAAAAGGCGATCGTTCCCTATCAGAGTTGGTTGGGCTGGACGATCGCCTTGGCCATAATTGATATTACGATTTTAAATATTACGCTACCTCCTTGGATCGATTTATTAGAATTTCTGCTCGGTTTATTTTTTTCGGTGAATATTTGCTTTTTAGGATTTAAGATATTTCAAAGTTTATTCGATGACTATATTTTAGAAGATGTTCTCAAGGATAAAAATACGATTAATAGTGAATTGCTGGCGCTGATTAACTTCCTTTCTAAAGCAGTAATTGTGCTGATTATTGTCTTTCTCTTTGCCCAGACACATCAGATTAATCTGATTGGACTTATTGCCAGTTTAGGCGTTGCTGGAGCAACGATCGCCTTGGCATCCCAAAAAGTTTTAGAGCAAATTCTGTGGAGTATTGTTCTTTATCTTGATAA
>NZ_JAYGHV010000462.1:0-3232 GCF_034932145.1 Spirulina sp. 06S082
TGATGAGGAGTCTAGAGATATTCAACGAGGGAAGAGTTTTCGCATTTACAGCGACAAGGATGGAGATCGCAATAATGTCATTAATTTAGTCAATGCGGCGTTATATTTGCGGCGACCTTTATTGGTGACGGGAAAACCGGGGACGGGGAAAACTTCTTTGGCTTATGCGATCGCCTATGAGTTACAATTGGGTCCGGTTTTAGTTTGGCCGATTACGGCGCGATCGACGTTGCAGGAAGGACTTTATCGTTATGATGCGATCGCTCGCTTGCAGGACGTACAAATGCAGAAAACGAAGTTAGAACTGGCACAATTACAAGGTTCAAAAACAGAGAAAACGGAAGTCGAAGCGGCGATCGGTCGCTATCTGCAATTAGGTGCTTTGGGAACGGCTTTTTTGCCTTATAAGTCCCCTCGCGTCCTCTTAATTGATGAGATTGATAAGAGCGATATTAATTTACCCAATGACTTGCTTAATTTGTTTGAAGAGGGAGAGTTTGAAATACCAGAGTTGTCACGAATTTTACAGGAACAAAAAAAAGTGGAGGTTCGGACTTATGATGGGATTGAGGTTCCCATTGTTGAGGGTCGCGTGGGTTGCAATGCTTTTCCTTTGATTGTTCTGACCAATAACGGCGAACGAGATTTTCCCCCCGCTTTTCTGCGTCGCTGTTTGCGGTTAACCATGCCTTACGAACCGGGTTCGCAGGCGTTAAAGGAGATTGTTAAGGCGCATTTGGGGAGCGATATTTTGACCCAAAATGAAACAAAAATTGAGGAATTGATTGCCAATTTTAAAACATTGCGAGAAGGTGGAGATATTGCCACGGATCAGCTTTTGAATGCGATTTATATGGTAACAAGGGAGGCAAAACCGGGGCAAGTCGAGGAGGAAAATCTGGTTAAGGTATTGCTGAAATATTTGACCAGTGTGGAGGACGCATGATCGATCGCCTGATTGATGCTTTAAATGTAGAAATGGATTTATCGGTAGAGGAAATTGCCGATACAATTTGGCTGGCTTTACAAATTCAGCCGGAGTCAAGGGCGATCGCAACGGCTGGAGAGGAGGAAAATCGGGAATTGGAGAGGAGCGATCGCTCGTTTTTGGAGCGGGATGAGGAGATAAGCGAGTCGTCATTTTCACAAAGAGAAGAAAAAATAAGGAAAGGACAAAAAGAAGCGGGGATTTATCCGCCAACGCCTGCCAAAACTGCCGTTTCTGTAGATATGTCCCTGAAGATTCCCGATGCGCCTTCCCTGCGATCGCCGTTGGATCTTGCAAGGGCGTTAAAACCGTTAATGCGTCGAATGCCTTCGGGTTGTGATTCCCTGCTGGATGAGGCGAAAACGAGCCAGAATATCGCTGAAACAGGGGTTTGGCTACCCGTACTGCAACCGACGTTAGAACCGTGGTTAGACCTCGAATTAGTGGTGGATGAGAGCCTTTCTATGCACCTCTGGCGGCGGGCGATCGCGGAGTGGGTTCGCTTGCTGAAGAATTATGGAATTTTTCGTAATGTGAGGATTTGGGGGCTATTGGTGGAAGATGGACGGGTGGGCATTCGTCGGGGGATCGGGGGAATCGGCAAAAATCAACGGTTTCGCAGTCCTGATGAGTTGGTGGATCCGACGGGTCGCCGTTTGGTATTGGTGGTGAGTGATTGCGTTTCCTCTTTTTGGCGAGAGGGGAAGATGGTGGCGGTTTTGGAAGCGTGGGGGAAGCGTCAACCGATGGCGATCGTGCAGATGCTTCCCCGTTGGTTGTGGGGACGGACTTCTCTGGGGAGAGGGGCAACGGTGCGGTTGCGGGGGTTGAGTCCGGGAGTTGCGAATAGGGCGTTGCGATCTGAGGCGGTGTCTTTATGGGATGGAGAAGGAGGGATTAAAGTTCCGGTTTTGACGTTGGAGGCAGAACGGGCGGCAATTTGGGCGCAAATGGTTGCAGGGAAGGGGGTTTGGTGTTCGGGGGTTGCGTTTGCGCGGGAGGGATGGCGAGAGGAAAGTGAGGGGGAAAAACGCGATCGCTTGACGGCGGCGGATCGGGTACAGGGTTTTCGGGTGACGGCTTCTCCGATGGCGCGAAAATTGGCGGGTTTATTGGCTTCTGCGCCTGTGATTACTTTACCAGTCGTGCGGTTGATTCGGGAGCAATGTTTGCGGGAGTCGCAACAGGTTCATGTGGCTGAGGTGTTTTTGGGAGGTTTGTTAAAGCCGTTGACGGAAATTGATGCGGATACGAATCCGGATCTAGTTCGTTACGATTTTATCGAGGGAGTGCGAGAGTTGTTAATCGAGTCGGTGCCGTCGAGTTATGTGTTAGATGTGGTGGATAAGGTTTCGCAGTTTATTGCGAGAAAGTTGGGGTTATCGTTGGAGAATTTTGCGGCTGTTTTGAAGAATCCTCAAGAGGTTTTGGATGGTGATGTTGTTGAGGAAGTTCGGCCTTTTGCGATGGTGACGGCGCAAGTTTTAAGGTGTTTGGGTGGAGAGTATGCAAAGTTTGCTGAGGAGTTGGAGAGACAGAATAGAGTTAGCGATCGGGCAAATCTTGAGGAATCTCTAGAACGTTCTTCTGAGATAAAATATCGAGTCGGCGGTTGTTTGAATTTCGATTCATCTTTCTACATTGAGAGACCGGCTGATACAGAACTTTATAATAGAATAAAAGCTGGAAATGTATGTATTTTATCTGCCCCTAGGCAAATGGGTAAGAGCAGTTTAATATATCGAACGAGCCAACGTCTTAGAGAAGAAGGATGGACTTGTGCTGTAATTGATTTAACATTAATTGGTTCTGATGGAATCACAGAACGAGGATGGTATAGAGGTTTGATTTATGAATTAGCACATGAATTAAATCTGGAAAAAATATCTAATTTTTTTACAGAGCAATTTTTTGAATCTTATACCCAGGAAAGCCATCCATATTTATTAGTTAGATTTTTTGATGAAATAATTGAAAATATAATTAATCTGCCTATTGTTGTTTTTATGGATGAGGTTGATTGTGCTTTAAATCTAGAATTTTTTGCAAATTTTTGTTCTCTGGTAAGAGCATTGTATGAAAGACGTTTTGGTAACGAAAAAGATTGTTTGGTTTTTGTTTTATGTGGGGTTTTCCTGTCTTCTGACTTGCACAAAAACATATTTGCTTCTCCATTAACTAATGTTGCTGTTGAAATTGAATTAAAAGGCTTTACTTATGAAGAAGCAAAACCTTTAGCTAATG
>NZ_JAYGHV010000463.1:0-3189 GCF_034932145.1 Spirulina sp. 06S082
ATTCATGGTAATGCCGATCGCCGCATTCCCGAATGGATGAGTCACACTCTCTATGAAACCGCACAAACACCGCTAAAAGAGCTTTATATTGTAGAAGAAGGCGATCATGACCATATTGTTGAGATTGGTGGAGAAGCCTATTTTCGCAAACTAGAAGAATTCATCCAAAAAGTGCGATCGCCAGAGAATGCAGCCATCAATCATCAGCAATGTGCATCAAGTCATCAGTCACCAGTTAAGGAACATTTATCAACAACAAATAGCAAATAAAAATTATGTTTGTCGGTTTACACATTCACAGCGATTATAGCCTTCTTGATGGTGCATCACAATTGCCCTCCTTAGTCGATCGCGCTGTAGAATTGAAAATGCCCGCGATCGCCTTAACAGATCACGGAGTCATGTACGGTGCGATCCAACTCTTAAAAACTTGCCGAAGTAAAGGAATTAAACCCATTATTGGCAATGAAATGTATGTCATTAATGGGGATATTCACGACAAGAAGAAACGCAATAAACGCTATCATCAAGTCGTTCTCGCCAAAAATACCCAAGGCTATAAAAATCTAACAAAACTAACAACAATTTCCCATTTAGAAGGAATGCAAGGAAAAGGTATTTTTTCCCGTCCTTGTATTAATAAAGAACTTTTAGAACAGTATCGCGAAGGTTTAATCGTCACCAGTGCTTGTTTGGGAGGAGAAGTTCCCCAAAGAATTCTCAAAAATGATTTAGAAGATGCCAGAAAAGTTGCCCAATGGTATAAAGAATTATTTGGGGATGATTACTATTTAGAAATTCAGGATCACGGTTCCGCAGAAGATCGCATCGTTAACCTTGAAATTGTTAAAATTGCCCGAGAATTAGACATTAAAATTATCGCCACAAATGACTCTCATTTCATCTCCTGTAATGATGTAGAGGCACATGATGCCTTATTGTGCATTCAAACCCAGAAACTCATCACAGAAGATAAACGCTTGCGCTATAGCGGTACTGAATATCTCAAGTCAGCAGAAGAGATGAGAGAATTGTTTCGCGATCACTTAACTGATGACATTATCGAAGAGGCGATCGCCACAACAATTGAAGTTGCCGAAAAAGTCCAACCCTACAAAATTTTAGGCGAACCTCGCATCCCCGATTATCCCATTCCTGCCGGTTTTACTGCCGATAGTTATCTTGAACAAGTTACTTGGGAAGGACTGTTAGAACGCCTTAAATGCCGTTCTCGTGCGGAAGTGAATACCACCTACAAAGAACGGCTAGAACTAGAATTGAAAATGATGCAAAAAATGGGCTTTTCCACCTATTTTTTAGTAGTCTGGGACTACATCAAATTTGCACGAGATAATCATATTCCTGTTGGACCTGGACGAGGTTCTGCTGCGGGTTCTTTAGTTGCTTATTCTTTGAAAATAACCAATATTGACCCAGTGCGTCACGGACTTTTATTCGAGCGTTTTTTGAATCCCGAACGTAAATCTATGCCGGATATTGATACAGACTTTTGTATCGATCGACGGGAAAAAGTGATTGAATATGTAACAGAAAAATACGGTAAAAATAACGTTGCTCAAATTATTACCTTTAACCGCATGACATCCAAAGCAGTTTTGCGAGATGTTGCCAGGGTGTTAGCTATTCCCCTTTCCGATGCCGATCGCATGGCCAAATTAATCCCAGTTTCTCGAGGTAAACCCACTAAATTAAAAGTGATGGTTTCCAAAGATACACCCTGCAAAGAATTTAAAGAAAAATACGAAAACGATCCGCAAATTACACGCTGGATCGATATGGCCATGCGAATAGAAGGAACAAATAAAACTTTCGGCGTTCATGCGGCTGGTGTTGTCATTTCCTCTCAACCTTTAGACGAAGCAATTCCCCTGCAACGGAATAATGAAGGGTCAACAATTGTCCAATATTCAATGGAAGATGTAGAGTCAATGGGACTCTTAAAAATGGACTTTTTAGGACTCAAAAACTTGACAATTTTGCAAAAAGCTGCCGATCTTGTCAAGGAAAATCAAAACATTGACCTAGATTTAGATCAACTGCCTTTAGACGAAAGACGGGCATTAGAAATCAAAGAAAAAGGGACATTAAAGAAATTACCAGGAGATATTGATAAAACCTATAAATTATTTAAAGCTGGGAACTTAGAGGGAATTTTTCAGTTAGAATCTGATGGAATGCGTCAGATTGTTAAAGACTTAAAACCCTCAGAATTGGAAGATATTTCTTCAATTCTCGCCCTTTATCGTCCGGGTCCTTTAGATGCAGGACTCATCCCCATGTATATCGATCGCAAACATGGTCGCGAAGAGGTGCAATACGATCATCCTCTCCTCCAATCTATCCTGAAAGAAACCTATGGAATTATGGTTTATCAGGAACAAATTATGAAAATTGCCCAAGATTTAGCCGGATACTCTTTAGGAGAAGCGGATTTATTAAGAAGAGCAATGGGTAAAAAGAAAACCTCAGAAATGAAGAAACATCGAACTAAATTTATTGATGGTGCAACCAAAAATGGAGTTAAGCAAAATGTCGCCGATCGCCTTTTTGAACAGATGCTCAAGTTTGCTGAATACTGTCTCAGTTACGATACGCTAATTTTAACGGTAGAATATGGTGCAATGCCTATTGGTAAAATAGTTGAAGAGCAAATGGAATGCACTGTATATAGTTGCGATAAAAATGGCTTTATTTATACTCAACCCATCGCCCAATGGCACGATCGCGGTTTACAGGAAGTATTTGCATACGAGTTGGAAGATGGTTCTATTATTCGCGCAACGAAGGATCATAAATTGATGACAGAAGAGGGGAAAATGTTGCCCATTGAGGAAATTTTCGAGAATGGGCTAGAATTGAAACAATATCGAGAAAAAAGAACGGTTCAAAAGTTTTCATAATAGGTACGAGCGCGGAGAGAGTCGAACTCCCGACACCCAGAACCGGAATCTGGTGCTCTATCCACTGAGCTACGCGCCCTCATACGGTTTCTACCATAACATAAAATTGAGGCGCATGGGTCTTTGCACCTCAACATAAACGTCAAGAACCGCTATTGACGCAAAGCGTCCAATAGCGGCTTGGAAGAATCAGTTTCCAACGCAAGTCTTGTCTACCGCTACGAGTCGTTATCTGGCACGGACTTCCAGATATTTCCCTAGTCTGGAC
>NZ_JAYGHV010000464.1:0-3095 GCF_034932145.1 Spirulina sp. 06S082
TTTTTCAGCCTAGCACAATTTCAATTAAACTGACTCCCTTGGGTCGGTTTTATTGGCGGGTCAAAATTCATCTCGCCGTTAAGCCTGTCGGCTCTAACGGGAGTCCTCTTTTGACATTTAAGATAGAAATGTAGCGATCGCTCAAGATAATCAATTATCTTGTCGGAAGAACGTATTGAAAATTGGTCGGACCTTCATAATTAGAGACTTCGGCCAATTCTTTCAATGATAAACGCCCCGGTTCTACCTTTCCGGCAATTTCCCAACTGGGATAGGATTTAACCCCTGCCGCTTGACAGGCTTGAGGCTGGGCATTTGCTCCATCTGCCTCGCATTCAATATATTCGATTTCTGCGAAGGCTTCTTTGCCAAATAGTGACTTTTGTTCGTAACAGTGGGGACACCAATAAGCACCGTACATTTTGATGTCATTTTCTCTTAAATGTTTAGCGAGTTCGATTTCGGATTCTCCCGATTTTGTCTCGATCTCCCAACCTTTTCCTGGAATGAGTTCGCTTTGCTGAGGGATAGGAATGGGAATTTTGCCTTCGGCGATCGCGGGATTATTCAGGGGTGCGTAAATGCCTAAAGTTCCCATAAAAGTAATAAAAGCAACAATAACGCTAGTGAAAACAAGTTGACCGAAATCTTCCCAAGTTCGTCCAAAAACCGTCAGTAAAAATAAGCTGAGAGAAAATAAGGCCGATCCGATGCAGTAATAACAAACTGCCTGTATTTTGCCAAAGAGAACATACATCAAATAGGCACTAAAAATCATCATGGCTGTTGAACCAATCAGCAAAAATAATGCCGTCCAATGTTCTAGTTTGTTTCGCAAATCGCGATCGCTTTCTGGATTAATGATGTATGGGGACAAGGCAAAGGCTATCATGCTCAGATAAGCCAATAAGCCAAATAGGGAGAGAGGAAGCCCAAAAACTGTTGCGTAAGGACTGGAGAGAACATCATTACAACTTCCTGTCGTTGCACTGGCATTAATTGCACAGCCGACTTCTCCTCCGGTGAGTTTGGTAATGGTCAAATAAGCAGTTAAAGCTGCACCGATGCTGGCGATCGCGCCAATTATAAATCGCGAGTAGCGATGAATCCAAGGAATAGAACGTTTTCTTCTCATTATTGTTTATGGGGATATTGTTAATGGGGAATCGAGGGTGATGAGTGGGAACAAATAACTATTTTAGGCCGGGGATAATATATTTGAAGTCTTGGCTTCCTTCATAACCGGATAATTGTGCCAGTTTTTCTAAACTTTGAATGCCGGGGTACAATTCGCCGTCGATTTCCCAAGTGGGAAAGGAGGTAATTCCAACCGCGTGACATTGTGCGGTTTGAGAATTTTTCCCTTTGCGATCGCATTCTATATAATTAATCTGAGAAAGCGCTTGATTGCCCAATAAAAGTTTTTGTTCGCCACAATGAGGACACCAATAAGCACCATACATTTTTGCGCCGATTTTGCTTAAATGTTGAGCAAGGGCAATTTCAGAGGTGCTGGATTTTGTGGTAATATCCCACCCAATGCCGGGTGTAGAGGCGGTTTTTAGGGCGGGAATGGGGATACGTCCGTTGATGAGAGTTGGGGGTGCTTCATTGGCATAAACTCCTAGTGTGCCAACCACTGTAACGATCGCCACCAGAATTCCGGTGAAGAAAACTTGCCCCCAGTCTTCCCAAAGACGACCTAAAAGTGTTAAGACAAATAAACTGAGGGAAAAAGTAGCTGAAGCCAGACAGTAGGGACAGAAAATGTGCAGTTCAAAGGCGAGGAGATAGACTAAATAACTGCTAACTGCTGTCATTGCCGTCCCACCGATTAATAAGAGATTCCAACTCCAATTTTCGAGGCGATCGCGCTGGGATTTGTCTTCCAGTTGAACGATCGCCGGAATTAAAGCCAAAACTGCCATACTCAAGTAGGCAATCCCCCCGTAAAGAGAGAGAGGTAAGCCAAAGACTGTGGCATAAGAACTTGATAGGGCAATATTACAGCCATCTCCTTCTGCAAAGCAAATGGCAGAATTTCCCGTCAGTTTAGTTATGGTAAGATACGAAGTTAGGGCAAACCCCAACAGCGCGATCGCGCCAATCAGCCAGCGCGATTTCTGGTAAATCCAAGGCAGAGAACGATTACGATTCATTAGTCTTATCAACACAAGAGAAGAGGTATTGAGATAATACCTCTTCTGAAACATTATTAGTGCGTGATTAGTGCGTTCGTGGGGGGAGTCGAGAAAATATTAGCAGTAAGCAGTGATATCCTCGCCACATTCATCTGCTAAATAGCACAAAGCGCGAAACCGCAAACCCACCAATTGATCGTAAAAAGGATTCAATTTGCATAAGGGGGGAATATGAAAGAGAACTTTACCCAAAACTTTCACATCTCGTTCAAATGGGCATTGTGCGGGGATTAATTGACACAATACGCGGGCAAAATCAGCGTTTTTGACTTCCCAGTTATCGAGTAGCATTTTTAGAGGTTTTAACGGTGCAAAAGCGATCTTAGGGAATTGGAATTTTGAAGGGACCTTCTGTAGAGAAATTCCGGGTTGGTGGGTTGGAAGATACTCGGAACTCCAACTGCTAAAAACAAATTCTTTGATTGTGGTTCTGATTGCGTCAGCCATTGTTCCTTTCTGTTCTAACTTTGAGAACAGGCTTGCTTATTCTTTGTCTACAGTCATCTAAATCTAGATTCCGGATGTTTCAGAATAGTTTTTTTAACCCTGAAAATCCCAAAAAACAAGTCATTAGATGAGTTTGCTCTCATTAAATTAATAATCTGTTACAGAAATCTCAGTTAGGACTTACGAAACACGCAGAACTATGAAAAAACAGAGATTCTTGGCAGTATTTTATTAATTTCCGTATTTACACCAAGCTAAATTGCTAAGTTAAAAATACCGTTTGAGCCAACACCCTTGATTATATTCTGTCTTATTTTTTATGGGTGTAATGCAGATAACATCACTCTGAATTGCGATCGCGATCGCATCCACAAAAAACACGCAAAATGTTGTCTTTCTAGATGAGGGAGTGTGGGGGGTGTGGGGAGATGGGGGGGTGTGGGGAGT
>NZ_JAYGHV010000465.1:0-3002 GCF_034932145.1 Spirulina sp. 06S082
TATACTTGGTATAATCGAGGTGCTGCACTCCTTAACTTAAAACGATATAAAGAAGCATTAAAAAGCTACGATCGCGCCCTAAAGATTCAACCTGACGATCACTATACTTGGTATAATCGAGGTGCTGCACTCCTTAACTTAAAACGATGTAAAGAAGCATTAAAAAGCTGCGATCGCGCTCTAGAGATTCAAACTGACTATCACTATGCTTGGTATAATCGAAGTATTGTACTTCGTAGTTTAGGTCGCATTGAAGAATCAGGAATTAGTTTTTTGAAATTTTTACACTATCAACCATCTTCGGAAAAAAACTGGTATTTTAAATTGCTAACTTGGATATTCTCCAATTATGCAAACTTGGACGCGGACAATGAAAATTAAATCGAAAACAACAGAAGGGCGATCGCGTTTCCAAAGAAATAGACTAAAATTATACGACGGCTGATATCTAAACGATACAATTTGAGATTGCCCCAAATGGAGAAATAATTCCATGAGTAAAGTCAACTATGCAACCATGACAGATGCAGAATTAAAGCGCTATATTTTGGCGCATCGCGACGATCGCAATGCTTTTTATGCTTATATGGATCGGCGATATTCTCGACCTAACCGAGAAGCAATTTCTCCAAACGATCCCAATTGGAAAGCAAAAGCACTGTCCAGCATTAGAGCAAAATTATCCTAAAACTAAATCGAAGCGATCGCATTACTTTGATATACTTCCAAGATAGATTAATGAATAATCAATCATAATCTTTGTTTAAAAAATCAATTTAACCCTTAAACTTGAGGTAAAACAATGACATCTCGTAATGGAAAGCGTACATTAATCGGCGATTTTCGTGATTTTATTATGCGAGGGAATGTAATTGACCTGGCTGTTGCGGTCATTATTGGAGGCGCATTTGGTAAGATTGTTACTTCATTCGTCGAGAATATCATTACTCCGCTTATTTTAAACCCAGCCATGAAAGCGGCTCAAGTCGATAAGCTGGAGAATTTAGCGTCTGGTGGTATTCAATATGGTTTGTTTTTGGCAGCTATTTTGAACTTTTTGGTCATTGCTTTTTGTATGTTTCTGATAGTGCGTAGTTTTGAGGGGGCAAAAAAACGCTTGAATCGAGAAGAGGCGATCGCGGCACCGGAACCCACTCCCGATCCGTCAATTGTGGCACAAGAAAATTTAACTCAAGCGGTTGAAAACCTTACAAAGGTTATGGAACAAAAAACATAAAGAGAAGTAAAGGCGATCGCGGCTTTCCTTTTAGTGAAAAATACGAGGATTGGCGATCGTCATTAGTTTTCTATAAACCTAATGGCAAATCTTTTTTGATCCGAAGTTTTTTCTTTTCCTCTTCTGAGAGATTTGCAAGATAACCATTTCCATCTTCAAACCATTTTTGTGCTTCTTCATAGCTGGGTTGGTAAGGAGGAGATACTAAATTTCTTATAGAATCCAATGCTGAAGTTAACGCCGCCAGAAAGATAGAAGTAATAATTAATATTGCTACTAATGCTACCACTAATGGGACAACAAAAATAGAAATATAGGCTGGAAAAGATTTATCTAAAATTGTTTTTGAAGTGGGAGAAAAAGAATCTGAAACTTTAAAAACTATTCTAAATTGTTTGTTTTCTTCTTTTATAGCAAAATTTTCAAGAGCATAACTCATTTTATACCTCCTTTTCACAATAAGGTGTTTTGTTGGAATAGCCTCTGTTCTTATATTTGAAGCCTAAACTTTGATATTGTTCGATAAGGCCTTGAACAGGGTAGATCAATCTTACATATTTTTTTCGCATTAATTTAGCATATTCCACCCCTGTCATAATAATTATATCTAAGATATGTCCTTTCAATGGATGAGTTTGCATTGGACAACCCTCAATTAGGTGGCTCGCGATCGCTATTGGGTTCCCATGTATTTAGCCAAGCAGTTAGAGCCGCATCGTCAATTCTGCTCAATCTTACTGGTATTTCCAAAATTTCAGTAAACTCGCGCTCTACATTTTCAAAAACTGCATCTAATGGAGTTTTCTGTAGTTGTGTCATAGAATCATAAATTAACTTAATTCACAGAATTCTAATTTCAATACGCCATATCTATTTTATTCATTATAGTCAATCCTTGGAGAAAACTGCGATCTTCGCTAATATGAGGAAACTTGAGATGAGCATCAGACATTCCCTTATCGAGTTGTCGCTGACGCACGATCGCGAAACTTCCAGGGGCTAAAATTTGCAGTCGAGGGGGAGGAACTTCAGACGATCGCACGGTTGTATAAGGATTATTAAATTCTCCCAACCAATACTCAAAACGATGCAGAAATTTTTGCGGATATTCTAGAGTTTGTCCATCAGTTAATTCAATATTGACTAAATAGCGAGAAGGAAATTCATTATCAGACAAGGTAATACAAAAATCATCTAAATCTAAGTTAAATTCTTGACTTAATGCTTGCATCACTTGGGTTGCATGAAATTCCGTTGTTTTTTCCGTTGTTGCTGATAATAAGCCCCCGCGTCGATGGCGAAAGACGATTATAGGAGTTTGTTCGTAGAATCCCAAAATCTCCACAATATCGCCAATATCGTAACGGTAAATGCCACTATAACTTGTTACCAACATTCGATAACTTTGACCAATTTCAACTTCATTGGGTAAGAGTGTTTGCGGGTTTTCCCGATCCCAATCTTCCTCTGGGATGAACTCGTAAAAACCAGTATCGATCGATAAAATAGTTCCTGCTTGGTTCAGATCGTAAGAGACTCCAAATGTTCCTTCTGCACTGCCATAAACGCCGCCAAAAATTGGTGTATCTCCAAAATAATCGGGAAAGCGTTCAAAATAAAAATCGGAAGTTCCTCCCATTGCCGTGACGATGAAAGATAAGTCCGGCCAAGCTAATTTAGGGGTGAGTCTTCCCTCTATATTTAAAATGTTCTCTAATTGAGTTGCACGCTGAGGATTAGCGCGTAATTTTTGCTCTAATTGGTG
>NZ_JAYGHV010000466.1:0-2959 GCF_034932145.1 Spirulina sp. 06S082
AGATCGGGGCAGAGGCGGGTTCCTCGTCCTATCATTTGGTTGAATTTGACTCGGGAGTAAACGGGTTTGAAAAATACTAAATTTACCACTTCCGGCACGTCTACCCCAGTATCGAGCATATCGACGGAAATGGCGATCGCGGGGGATTTATTTGCTTCGGAAAGTCATCGAGAAGGCTTTGGGCATAAGGATCGTGGCTGTCGATAATTCTGGCGAATGCACCCTTATAATGGGGATAGTTGCTATTGAAGCGTTTTTCAATTTCTACGGCGTGGTTATGGTTGCGGGCGAAAATGATGGTTTTTCCCAGGCGATCGCCTCCATCGACGTATGACCCCAATAGCATCAGGACTTCTAGGGCTTGGTCGATGGTGTTGCCGTTAAAAAGCCAGTTATTGAGGGCGGTTGCATCGATCGCCTCGGGAATTGCCCCGGTTTCTGCATCGAGAAAGCGTTCTTCATATTCTTCTCGTTCTTCGGGAGAAAGTTCGTTATAAGTGATACCCGATCGCATAAAGTTAAAGGGGACGCGAATGCCTTTGGGGGGGACGAGATGACCGTCTTGGATGGCATTATTGAGTTCATAGGCAAAGGTAGGATTACCCTGTTCGAGGTTGAAGATTTGATAAGTATCGCGGTTAATTTCATCCCTGGGGGTGGCGGTAAGTCCCAGGAGGAGGGTGTCAAAATAATCGAAGAGATAGCGGTATTTTTTGTAAACGCTGCGATGGGCTTCATCGACGATCGCCAGATCGAAATAGCCGGGTCCGATCTTTCTGCCTTCTCTCTCCACTTTGTTAATTTCGTTCATGATGGTGGGATAGGTGGAGAAAATCCCATTCGCCCCTTGGATATCTTTTTCTTGGGTCAAGTTGACGGTATTCAGATCCGGCAAATGTTTGTTAAATGCCCGTTGTGCTTGGATGACGAGGCTGGTGCGATCGGCGAGAAAGAGGATTCTTTTGACCCGGTTGGCTTTCATGAGTAGATCCACAAGGGCGATCGCGGTGCGGGTTTTGCCGGTACCGGTGGCCATGACCAGGAGGGCTTTACGGCTGCGTTGGCTGAAGTTTTCGCTAATGCGGCGAATGGCTTCGGTTTGATAGATGCGATCGCCGCCAGCAATGTTGGGGTTTATTTCGAGTTCGTGCAGGGGTTTGCTATTATTGCGCTGCCAGATGAGATATTGTAGTTCTTCTTTTTTCAGGAAGCCGTGAATTTCTCGGGGGGGATAGTTGAGATCGTCCCAGATATAAGTTTGATAGCCGTTGCTGTAGAAAATAATGGGGCGTTGATTGAATTTTTGCTCTAAACAGTCGGCGTAAAGTTTCGCCTGTTGTGGCCCAGCTTGGGGGTTTGTGCGGCTGCGTTTGGCTTCGACGATGGCGAGGGGTAGCCCGTTGTCATCCCAGAGGACATAATCAATTTTGCCTCTACCGGAAGGGCTGACAGCTTTGGGCATTCCTGTCACGGGATACTCGATCGCGTCGGCATGGCTGAGGTCCCAGCCCATTTCTTGGAGGTCGATATCGATGAGGCGATCGCGGGTTTGTTTTTCGTTATAGTCGTGGCGATCGCGATCGCTTTTATTAACGGTGAGGAGGGCATCAAGTCGGGCTTTAACGGCAGCGAGTTCGCTTTCGGTTTGTTTCTGTCTCTCTTCGGCGATACGTTTCATCTCTTGGGTTTGAGAGAGTTCGCTGGCGAGTTTTTGCAGTTGTTTCCGGGTGAGTTCTTTGGTGTCGCTTTCTGTGGCTTGGGGGATGAGTTGGGGGTCAAAGTCAAGTTTAGCGAGGTTTTTGCCGTTGGGGGAGTAGTAACGACAAAGCCAATAGAGGACATGAAAGAGTTCTTCGATCAGGTGTAGAGAGTCTTTTTTGCTGACGGTAACGGCACGATGTACGGCGACGTTGCCCATTTTTTGGATAGTGCGGAGTTTGGGGAATATTCCAGGGGAAAGATTTTCTTGAAAGGTTCTCTCGTGGATGAGGGCGCTGAGGTTATCATCGTAGGGGAGTTTTAAGTAGGGATCGTTATCGTAGAGCCAAATTACGGCTTGTTCTAGGGTGAAGCGGGTATAGAAGCAACTGGCACGGGGGGCGCTATAGGTCAGTCCTTCGGCCTTGGCGGCATGGTCGAAGATTTGGGGAAAGGGGGTTTTGAGGAAAGTGAAGTTTGAGGGCATTATCTCAGTTATCGGTTAGTGGTTCGATCGCCTCGCTTTCTATTGTACGATCGCATTCGACTTCTTCATCAATGTTATCAATTTCGATTTTAATAGATCGTACTAAATTCTGTTTTAAATGACAGCAAAATCGGTAATTTTTCGGCGTTCTAGGGTTTTAAAGGCGAGGACGATCTGCTGGTGGGAAATACCGCGATCGAGGAGTTCGCCAGCAATTCCCGCTTCTGTTCCGTCTTGTTGAATCCAGATTTTGCCGTTGATAATTTGCAGGTGGATGAGGTTGCCGTAAATTCTTTGGTTTTTGTGCCAACCTGTTTCTAAAAGGATGTAATGATGGGTTTTTTCATCAAAAACAAGGTGTAATTCGCTTTCGGGGTCATGGCCGAGAAAGTCGCGATAATCTTGCAGGACTTTGATGGTGGCTTGTTGGAGGGTATGGGTTAGGTTATCCATTGAATAAATGGGTAGAATTTGGTCGTAAACGGGTTGTTTTCTCAGTTTTTTGAGGTCTTTGATAAAGGTGGGAAGGTATTGAACTTTCATTTTTCTTCGAGCATTTTTAGGGCTTGTTCGCGGTTGAGGGGGGTTTCGGAGAGGGTGGGTAACATGGCACTATAAAGCCCTTGGTCTTCTAAAAGTTCTAGGAGGTGGGTATAGTCTTGATAGTTGAGGATGACTTTTTGGATATTGCCGTCGGTGTCGGTAATGAGTTCGCGGGCAAAAGGATAGTTTGAGTTTGGCATGATTTGGATGGATTTATTCTGATAATTTTTC
>NZ_JAYGHV010000467.1:0-2907 GCF_034932145.1 Spirulina sp. 06S082
CCGCTATTGTTTTCATGTTTGACTTGGTTTCCTTGGGAACTAAATTGATAGAGTTTGGAACCTTACGATCGCGATCCGATTTCTCAGAACTGGTTTTAGAAATGGCGATCGCCTTCTGAGGAGTGCTTACAAAATTATTTTGTTTGCGACTATCCCGACCAATTAATGCCCTAATCTGGTCGATTTTATCATTAACCTCCATGCCAGCACAACGAAACTTTAAGATAATTTTATCTTGTACTCTTTCATAAATCCGAATTTCTTTACCATTTGTCAGCAAACCATAACGAACGGATAATATCTCTAGATAACGTCGTAACTTGCGAACGTGGTCATCTAAATTCTCTCTTGGATGTTTAGCCTCAATGACAACTGCGATCGAAGAATTTTTATTGATTTTGAAAGGCACTTCTTGCTTTTCAAACGCCAAAAAATCAAAACGAACGTTCTCAAAAGCAACCTCCTGATGCCAGCGATCGGGGGTGTAACCTAGTGCAGGCAAAAGATATCGTACTATTAGCTTACTTTCGACCTCAGCTTCATTGCGGCAAATGTCAGGATGAAAACTCAAGTGCTATTTCCTCATGGGATTTTTTGTTAGAATTTTCGATTTTGGGCGATCGCTTAACTTAGAAGATTATCATCACAATAAAAACAAAAATGCTCACTTTACATAAAATTTTATAAAAACAACACAAAAAGTTACAATTTTACAAAATCTTGAAAATGATTTGTCGAGAAAGAAAAATCGAGACATTTTCCCAAAGCTCGAGCTTCAGATTATGATCGAGATTGGCAAATACCGAACGCAGCTATATGGGATACATTGTTTCGATCGCGAACATGAAAGGGGGTGTGGGAAAGACCACCATTGCAGTTAACTTGGCGACTTGTCTAGCACGCGATCGCCAAAAGCGGGTCTTGATCGTCGATCTCGACACCCAAATCAATGCTACCCTCAGCATGATGCCCCCCTTGTACTTTGCCAAGTTAAAACAGGAAAGACGCACCCTGAAAACCCTCGTTCATCAAACCATCAGAACGGACACAGAAGAACGATTATCTATCGAAAAAATCATATATCGCGATATTTGTCAAATAAAGGGGCTAGATATCCTAGCGGGAGATGTAGAATTGTATGATGATTTTGTTTTATCTGCTTTAATTGCCGGCAAATCTCAATCTCATCAACAAGACTTTGAACGGACTTGGAATAATGTTGAAAATAATCTTATTCGCGTTCTCCTCAAACCCATTATTAAACAGTATGATTTGATTTTACTGGATTTTCCTCCAGGAGATAGTTTGATTACCCGCAGTGCGTTACTTGCCAGCCATTATTACTTAATTCCAGCCAAAGCAGAACCCCTTTCTGTTGTTGGAATTGGACTATTAGAAAGTCGCATCGAACAACTGAAAAAAGTCAATCGCGGCGCGATCGAATCTCTGGGAATTGTCTATACATCTCGCGGACAAGTAACCGACATGGAACGTAAAGTTAAGTATCGTCTCGAACAAGAATTTGGCACAGAGAAAATCTTTTCTACAGAAATTCCCCTCAATGTTGATGTCGCGCGTGCAGTTGATGATTTTCAACCCGTTGTTCTTAATAGTCCTCATTCTTCTGGAGCCAAAGCATTTGTTAAACTCGCTCCAGAATTTTTGCGGAAATTAGTAAAACTTGTTAAGAGTAAAAGAGAAAATAAACGCTAAAATAGAAGCCCTAACATTAGCTTGATTTTTAACTGAATTTCATTGGGAGATATTTGCATGGCATCGATTCTAACTACAATTAACATGAAAGGAGGAGTTGGTAAAACGACTCTGACGGTTAATCTTGCAACTTGTTTGGTCAAGAATTTCGCCAAGCGGGTTCTTATCGTTGATTTAGACTCGCAAATTAGTGCCACATTAAGCGTGATTTCTCCTCATGATTTCTCGCGTTTGCGGAAAGGAAGACGAACCATTAGTTATCTGATTGATAAAGTAATTCGCCCTTATATTTCTCGAAAATATTCTACTGAAGATATGATCGTAGAATCCGTTGCTGAGGTTGCAGGATTAGATTTATTACCAGGAGATATTGAACTTTATGATGAATATACGATCGCGGAAACTTTGTATAAAAAAGCCACGAAAGAAGACATTACAAAGTTTTCTGAAGTTTGGGAACATTTTGAGAGTATTTTAATTAAAAGCATTCTCATGCCTGTTATCGATCGCTACGATCTCATTCTGATTGATTGCGCTCCAGGCTATAATCTTTTAACTCGAAGTGCAATTGTATCCAGTAATTTCTATTTATTACCTGCCAGACCTGAACCTTTATCTTTAATTGGCATTCAACTCCTAGAAAGAAGGATTGAAAAACTAAAAAAACAGTATAATCCTGCACGCGATGTAAATTTATTAGGCATTGTTTTTATTCTCTCCGGTGGAATGTTTAGTGGACGCTATTACAATCAAGTGATCCAACGAATTGAGCAAGATTTTGCCGAGAATAAAATTTTTAAAAACCGAGTCCCTATGGATGTTAATGTTGCTAAAGCAGTTGATAATTTTACGCCAGTTGTTCTCAATAGTCCCAATTCATCAGGAGCAAAAGCATTTATTAAAATAGCAGAAGAATTTATGCAGAAAGTTTAAATTTAAGTTTAAAATTTTTTAATATAAAGGCGATCGCAGCGTTGAGTTTCTACTCCCGTTGAAATTTGATAGCCGTAGCTTTCATAAAGTTTGACTGCTTCTTTGAGAATAGTCGCCGTTTCCAACCAAATTTCTTGAAACCCTCGTGCTGCGATCGCCATTTCTAATTGTTGTAATAAAAAATGCCCTAACCCTTGTCCGCGTACTTCCGGTAACAAATACATTTTCCGCAATTCTACCGCCTTATTTCCCTTCTCAATC
>NZ_JAYGHV010000468.1:0-2894 GCF_034932145.1 Spirulina sp. 06S082
CGACGTTGGTTGAAGAGTCTCGCTCATACAAATTACGATCGCAAAAATATCAATGGAATTATTTTTTCTGAAGATTTTAGCGATCGCGTTTTTAGTTATACGATCTCTCACAAAATCATAAAACAAGATAAAGAAACAAAGAAGAAAATTAGAGAATGGAAAACAGATGATTCTTTTGAAGTTCTTCGCCGAGAGTTGGAGCTACCTACAATTCCTTTAAATGGATTTCAAATTGCTAACGGAGAGGCTTCAACCGATAAATGTAAAGTTCTTTTAACCTATCGCGAAGGCATCCAACAAGATAAAGAAGAACATGGAATTAAAGCAGGAGTTCCTCCACTGGATAAACTCGAAGCCTTTGATAAAATTACTGAAATATTAAAGCCTTTGGGAATTGAGCCTTTTAAATGTTCTAAGGTCAAAGTTAAACGTGGGGAAGGTCATACTATAGACGATACATCTTCACGAATGATTAATACACCAAATGTATTGAGAGCAATGCTCCAGTTTTGTGAAACAGAAAGTTTTTTAGAGTTTGAGTCTCAATATATTGAGGAATTAAAAGAATCAGAAATAGAACGGTTGTTGAAAAAACATTTTGAACTTAGTCCTAAAGATTTTTTTGGAGAAATAAAACAATTTGAATTCAACAAAAAAATCAAAAAGCAAAAGGAAGAAATAAAGGATCATATCGAGTTAAATCGACAGAAAATCAAACAATTATCTTCTGATTGTAAACCATTGTTAACTATTTTTTACGAACAAGGATTTAAAAAAGAACTTAAACTTCTTGAAATAATAATTCGTCTGCTTTGGGGTAATAGTCTTAAGATTCAAGCAAATTCTCTGCCAGAAGGAACTCACGGTCCTAAAAATACTCTTGATGATAGTCACGAAACAATGAAAAATCGGTCTAAGAATCGAATTCAAAAATGGAAACCTCTTGCTCAACAAATCGCCAAAAAAGAACAACCAACATTTTGCTTAGTTATGGCACGAAAACTTTATTTCGATTCTGGAGAAGATAAGAAAGACGATCCTGTAAATAAACCTTCAACACGAAAAGCGCTTACAGAGATAGGGCGATCGTGTGTACAGTTTATTCGTCCTCCTCAGCGATCGAGCGAACAAAATAAAATCAATATTTCTAATTTTATATGGCGCACTCAAGCTGCTATGAAAGATTTATTTTGGGCGCATACTGGACGTATTGATAATGTCTGTGAAAATGTTGATAAGTGGTTGCCAGACAATCAACCTAAAGAAATCATTGGAATTACCATTGTTCGGAAGAATTCAGGCCGCTATCGCTCGAATGACGCAACATTTCTCCCAATCGCAATTCGTATTGATGTAGAAAAAGGTCGATGTGAAATGAGTTGTGCTTATGAAAAAGGGAATCAAATGGAAGTCAGTGAGTGGAAAGATTTTTCTAAGGCTCTAGCAACAGTTTCTCAAGTATCTCCCGTGCGTCTAGCATTAAAACAGGATATCCGAGAAACTCGCTTTATGGAATTTGTAGACCAAACCATTTCCCAATCGGTTAAGGAAGGAAAACAACCATTAGTCATGATTAATTCCTCCAATTGTGCTTCACTGTGGAAGTGGTTGCGAGATAGCGATATCAATGCTTCAGATATTGACATTTCCGGACGCGAGAAAATGCAACAAACATGGAAAGACGCTCGCATCGTTCGCATTCGACAAGAACTTGCACCGGGTATCATTGATGATAAAATTAAGCGCTTGGTTAAAACTTGGGAGGAAGATACACGAACAAAAGAAGAACTTGACAAGCTATATCCTGATTTAGAATCGGATGAGTTTTTACCTACTCCATCAGGTTCAATATCTGGATTATTTGAGCTCGCAACAACTACAAAGAAAATGAAAAGCGATCGCACTCAATGTATTACCTATTTTTCTATTGGCAAAAATACATTACACGAACAAAAACGCGGTGCAAGTTGTTATCACAAAGTTAAAGAAGAAAAACTTGATAAAGACGACAAAGATAAAAACATTCCCAATCAAGCAGGACTTCCTATGTACACTGTAGAAGATCGGGAAACTTATACAGATATGTGGCCGACTCCTAACCCTCTTGAAATTGTTGTTACATTGCGTCAAGAAGGAGACGATCCCGATCGCATTGCTGCATTAGTCGAGTCTCTCCGCTACGGATTTGGACATTATCGAGAAGGAACTGCTTTACCCGCACCACTCTTTTTTGAGCGTGTTGTTCGCGATTATCTTAGCGCTTTTACGCTAGACGATCCAACGCTAGATGATCAAGATATTGAAAATCTGTTTGTGAATTAATCAAAAGTTAATTACAAGCGGAATACGACTCCACCGTTTAATTCCCAGACTCATATCCTATAGGTAGGATAGAAGAGATCGCCAATCTCCATCACTAATTACTCAAATCTATATGTTTCTCAATGAAATTCGTGTACACTTCCCCCGCTAAAAAAGCAGGAGAATTTAATATTTTGGCATGAAAATCAATCGTTGTCGGAATTCCCGTAATCGCACATTCTTGCAAAGCGCGTTTCATGCGACGAATTGCCATATCTCGATTCGGTCCCCAAACAATTAACTTGCCGATTAAAGAATCATAATAAGGGGGGATTTCATAATCTGTATAAACATGAGAATCAATGCGGACACCAGGACCCCCAGGAGGTAAATACGCGCTAATTCGTCCAGGATGAGGGCGAAAATTATGCTTGGGATCTTCCGCATTAATCCGACATTCGATCGCGTGTCCCCTGAGTTCAATATCGTCTTGTTTAACCTGCAATTTCTCCCCTTGAGCAATGCGAATTTGTTCCGTAATTAAATCTAATCCCGTAATCATTTCAGTCACCGGATGTTCCACTTGGATGCGA
>NZ_JAYGHV010000469.1:0-2716 GCF_034932145.1 Spirulina sp. 06S082
TTGCTTCTACAACAACAAATTTCCCTCCTGGCAGCATTTCCCGTAGGGATGAGAGCATTTCTTCGCTATCTTCAAGAATTAAAACTTTATTCTTCACCATTTGTTACGTTTTGTTTGTAATTTTTTGCCTGTTGCCTATTTCTGTTACCTATTGCCTCTTTAATAACTACTTCCCCAAATTTTAATCGTATTGTCTCGGCTACCGCTAACAATGGTTTTACCATCATTGCAAATCGCCACCGATCGCACTAAATCTGTATGTCCGAGCAATGTATTAATAAACTCTCCCGTATTAAAATCCCAGATTTTAATGGTACTATCTCGACTGCCGCTTGCGATAATATTACCATCAGCACTGACAGCGATGGAAGTGACAGACTGACTGTGACCCCGTAGGGTCCGCAGGACGTGACCTGAGTGCATATCCCAAATTTTAATCGTGCGATCGCGGCTACCGCTAATAATCGTTTTTCCATCGGGACTGATGGCCACGGACCGAATTTCATCATTATGACCCCAAAGAGTGTCGAGGTTTTTCCCCGTTTTAAAGTCCCAGATTTTAATTGTGCGATCGCGGCTACCACTGACAACTTTATCACCTTTAGGACTGATGGCCAAGTCCGTGACACCGCGAGAATAGCCGCGAAAATTGCCTTTAGGTCGTCCTTTATCCAAATCCCAAATTTTAATTGCTGGCGATCGCTTCAACAGGCCGATCAAGCTCAAAATGGCACCAATACGACGAGAGGGAATGCGATTTAAAAATGCTTCTAAACCACCGTCATATTTAGGTTTAATGGTATTATCCGCACTGGCACTGATAACAGTTTTACCGTCCGGACTCACGGCTAAAACATAGATTTTATGAGATTTTCCCAGCATATTATTTAACTCTGCCCCCGTGTCCAAACTCCAAGTTTTAATGGTATTATCGGTACTACAACTAATAATCCGTTCCCCATCGGCACTAATTGCTACAGAAAGAACCGCAGATTCGTGACCGTGAAGGGTTCTGATTTCCCTTCCTGTCAAGATATCCCAGAGTTTAATAGTTCCATCTTTGGAAGCGCTAACAATGGTACGATTATCTGGGGCGATCGCCACATCTTGCACCCAATAGGAATGACCTCGCAGGGTCTGCAAACACTGCATAGAAACCCAATTTTTATGGGGAGGTAAAACTTGGATTTTGGGCGATCGTAATTGTTCGATGAGGAGTTTTTCCGCAACTTGACGTATTTCTGAGGATTCTTCACGGAGAGCATTTATAATTAAACGATAACCGGGTTCGTCATAATCAAAGGCTTCTTTAAGGGCGGAAATTTTAACCTCTTCTACAGTGCTTTTATAGCGCATCAGGACATCATCAAACCCTGACAAGTTGACTAGGTGTGAAACTTCACTTTCACGATTATCTTCTGCAATAAAAGTTTTATTTAGTTGTATCGTTTGTTCGTCTTCAGGATTAATATCGGGGTGGGATGGGCGATCGCTTTCTTCTGCGGTAAAAGGTTCAATTTTGAAAGGATGAGACTCAAGATTGATGCTGTTTTTATCTTCAATAATTGTGAATTCATTTTCCGGTTCTGAATTAGCAGTTTCTTCGCCTAATTCTGTTGATTGTTCTGAGGTTTTTCGGCTACGTTTGTCTTCAAGAATCGTATGTTCTACTTCTGTATCTTCTGAGTCTTCGGAATCGGATAAAACACTGGGAAGGGAAATAGGAATGTTGCGTCGATCCTCAAAAATAGTATATTCTTCTTCCTCTTCGGATGGGCGATCGCCTTGCGAAAATTCGCGATCGAAGTTTTCAATAACGATCGAGTCATCCTTTGCAGAATCGCTAATTAAAGGTTCATTATCTGTGGTTTCAGGTTCAAATAAATCATCTGTATCTAAAGGAGGGAAAATAGCGTCTGTATCGTTAGGATAAGCTACTGTTTCGTCTTCCAATTGCAAGGAAGGATCGAATAGGGAGTCAGATTCGTTTTGATTGACTACTGTGTTTGTTTGTTCTTCCCAAGAGAGAGTAAAAGGATCGCCAGATAATTCAGGAGATTCTTCTGACCATGATTCTGAAGGATGTGGTATGGAGAAAATATCATCGGAGGGTAACTGAATTTCTTCCGCAGGATTTAGAGTTAATGAAGGGTCAAAGAAGTTATCTTCTCGATCTTCATTGCGGTTTAGATAATCTTCGCGAATATCTTCATCTGATGTATTGATATCATATTCTACGGGAAGTTCATCCGAAAAAATACTAAGTTCATCTGATTCATTTTCATCAAAGATATCGACATTAAATTCTGAGGTTAATGTATTTTCATTATCTTCTGTTATAGCGCTTATTGGAGCAAGGCGATCGCTGATTTCCTCATTGATTACTAAAGGTTCTTCTGTTTCTAAATTGCCAAAACTCTCATCAATAAGTGCATTTGATTCTTCAGAAGAGTATTCTAGTTCAAAACTATTCTCATCTGTTTCTTCACTGACTGCTAAGGATTCCTCTGTTTCTAAATCCTCAAAACTTTCATCAATGGGTGCATTTGATTCTTCAGAAGAGTATTCTAGTTCAAAACTATTCTCATCTGTTTCTTCACTGACTGCTAAGGATTCCTCCGCTTCTAAATCGCCAAAACTCTCATCAATGAGTGCATTTGATTCTTCAGAAGAGTATTCTAGTTCAAAATCATTCTCATCTGTTTCTTCACTGACT
>NZ_JAYGHV010000470.1:0-2572 GCF_034932145.1 Spirulina sp. 06S082
GGGGGGTTCGCTTCCCTGGCCATGGCGACGATACGAACGACTTCATCTTCGATTTCTGGGACTTCCGTGGCAAACAAATCGACAACTAAACCGGCTGCTGCACGGGAAGCCAGGAGTTGAGGACCGCGATGGATACCATCTTTAACTTTTTTTAACAAAATTTTAAAGGTAGCATTGGCGCGATAGTTATCGTTGGGTAATTGTTCCCGTTTGGGGAGTTCTGCTTCCACTTCTGGCTTGCCAAACCCACTGGTAACGGCGACGATCGCGGACTGACGTTCAAAGCGGAGAATGCGGGCGTTGAGGACGCTTCCTTCTAGGTCTTTGAATTCGTCTTGAATCATTTTGCGCTGGCGATCGCGCAGTTTTTGCAGCAAGACTTGTTTAGTTTGAATGGCGGCCATGCGTCCAAATTCTTTTTGGTCTGGGGTGACATCTAAAACGACGGCCTCTCCAATTTGGACTTCGGGTAGAAAGGCTTCTTCTGTGTTGTCTTGTTCTTTGGTTTTCAGCAGACTTTGCACTTCTTCGAGGGAAATATGATGATCGGTATTTTCAATTTCTTCCACGATCGTTTTGGTGGAGAGGATGCAAAATCCTTCTTCTTCTGTATCGAGTTCGACATCGAAATTATCGAAGTAGTCTTCGCTATATTGAATGCGTTTTTCGAGTTGCTGCGATCGCCGATAGCGTTCGTAACCTTTTAATAGGGCTTCCCGCAAGGCTTCTTGGACTTCAATTTCCGGGAGGTGATATTGAACGCTAATCTCTTCGAGCATTTCTTTGAGTCCTGGCAAAATAACTAGGGACACGGGAATATCTCCTTAAGTGATGGGATGATGTAGGGGGTCTAAAATTCCTTTAACTTTCAGCTTTGTCCCAAAGTTGAATTTTAGCGATCGCCTCTCGCGGAATAGCGATGGTGCGACCTTTTTGATTGAGATAGAGGGTAGTTTCATCTTGACCCTGAAGCCGTCCTTGCCATTCTTTTTTCCCATCAAAGGGGGCGTAGGTTTTAACGAGGACGGAAAAGCCTTTAAATGTAGTTAGTTCTCGCTCTGTGGTCAGTTGACGGGAAATTCCGGGGCTGGAAATTTCTAAGACATAAGCATTGGGAATCAGTTCGATTGCATCGAGATGTTCTTCTAGGGCGCGACTCATCCGTTCGCAGTCTTTCAAGCTAGTTTCCTGGTTAGGGTTGCGAATATCCACGCGCAAAATCGGGGGACGCTTATTGGTTTGATAAACGGCTCCAACTACGTCCAGTTCCAGGTTTTCGGCGATGGGCGTTGCGAGTTCGAGAATTTGGGGGATCAAAGGATGAGTCACAATCAAGAAATTAAGAGAAAAAATTAACGGGATAGTGTCAACAGAAACTAGACTCAACAAAAAAAGCGGGTACCACCCACTTTTCCAACTTTCCAATTTAGCTTTGGTCGTTGGGGATAACTTCCCTCGCGAAGTCATACCGCAATTCCTATGATAGGTCAAGCGGTTCTTTGTTGCAACTGCTACGGATTGCTCGAAAAGGAAAGGCTGCGATCGCCTTTTTCGCTCCTGGGACGGGCTGAAAATTCACCACGGAGGGGGAAACATGGCGGGGTAATTCACGATAGGGTAGACTTATCCGCGATCGCCGCTCTACTCTTGCAGCCGTTTCCTCTATGAGCAATACCATTCAAGAGCCTCAAACCGTCCGAGTGATTATTTTTTCGGTCCTTCATTATCTTTTCGCCCTTCCTCTCAAAGCGATTTTGAAAATTATTCCTCGTCCTCCGGAACTTGATGAAGGTTTTGATGATGCGGGACTGCTAGAAATCGAAGGGGAAACTGTTCTCTTATTAAACTTAATTTGGATTCTGGAAGAATGGGAAAGTGGCGATCGCAGTCCTCGCTCTGGCAAATATCTTATTCTGATCCGCAACAATCAAGGACAATTGTGTGGGATTGAAATTGACGAATTACCGACTACTCTCGATTTACCTAGAGCGATCGTGCAGGAGTTACCCAGTTCTTCGCGTCAGGCTAATCTTGGTCGCTTGGCGCAATATGTGGCGCTTTGGCAATCTGAAGAGGAGGACAGTCTCGACAAAAAACCCATTTTTCTCCTCGATGTTTCCATGACGACCCATTCCCTTCTCTATCCCAAGTCGTGAACTGAACTCAAGGAGATTAAATATTAAATAAAATCCCTTAAATAAAGCGATCTACCGTATTTTTCAATTCTTCGGGATCGATGGGTTTGGCCAAATAGGCATCAGCACCCAGCATAGTTCCCCAAGTGCGATCGACCTCCGTTCCTTTGGTCGAACAGATAATTACGGGAATATTTTTGGTTTCGGGATTAAGTTTGAGTTCCCGACAAAACTCAAAACCGCTCTGGCCGGGAAGAATAACATCTAGGAAAATAATATCGGGTTTATTGCTTGCCATTTTACCGTGAGCGTTATCAACATCCGACACCAATACAACCCGCAGGCCTGCTTGGGTTAGAGTCCGTTGCATAAAGGCTTGTTCGGTTTTGCTATCTTCGACAACTAGAGCGGTTTTCATAAAAAATTAAGTCTTTAGG
>NZ_JAYGHV010000471.1:0-2513 GCF_034932145.1 Spirulina sp. 06S082
CGCTTATGCGGTTATTATGGCGATCGCGATCGAAGTCAGGATGATAGAGAACCCCGAGAAAATCATCTCCTCCCGCATAGACTACGCGCCCGAGTTTTTGATCGAATTTTTCTTGAAACGCTTTTCCCCAATTTCGCATTCGTTTGCTAAATTTGGGCAGCAACTCATCGCAATTGGCACATCGACTCAACTCCTTTAAGCAATCGCCCATTTTATCTCCATCTCCCATAAACCAGCCCGTCCACTGACCGTCTCCCTCTTCGCTTCCTTTCCTCGGACGGCGCAGGATTTCGGTAAATCCGGCTTTGCTCCTCGATTTATCCGATTGCTTGGCCAATTCTTCGAGAGAAATCATACCAATACTTTTAGCAATGCTTTCTTTTGTGATTAAGCGTTTGGCGAGTTCGGGAATACTCAAGCGTTCGTTAGGATCGAGAAAACCGTGCAGAAATTCCTCCATCTCTTGCTTTGTTGGTGTAATGCTTTTCGGTTCTTTTCCCTCCAATTTGCAGGCCAGTTCGTAGTAAAATCGGTCAATTCCCTCGCGATCGCCAGCTTCAGGATAAGTACGCGGGTTGATGCTTTCTGAACCCAATCCCGGCCAGGCGATCGCGTCTGTTCCGGTTAAACTGGAACTTTCGCCGATCCAATTGGGAGCGATCCATGCTCGCGAGAGTTTCTTTTGTTCGAGAGCAAACATTGCTAATTCAACAGAGTCCCCCGTACCGAAGAAGATTTCCCAAGTATGATTTTTCCAATATCCCCATTCCTTATCCCACTCGTAAGTATAGTGAGGGAGTTGGTTTACAATCCATTCTCTGCAATGAGAAAGAACCACAGACCAGGCTTGAATAAATGCAGCACGAATTGCATCGCCATCCCAATTTCCCTGCAAGAGAATGCGATTGGGCATCCCTAACTGTACATTGGGTGAACCTGGGGAAATTACCTCGCAATCTGGTGCTTGTGCCGCTTCGACAATCTTAAAAGTTAAATGAGAGAGAATTAAGGACGCACCGTAGAGGTCGCGCAATTTGCGAGATTTTTCGATGAAGCCCTGTACGGGGGCAAAGGAGATAGCAAGATAGGACATTGATAATCTTAACGAGAAAAATCGAGCCGATAACCAGCACGTTATTTTTGACTGTACCTATATTCTTGTCTGATTTTCTTACTTTTTATGCGAATTACCAAAAAAATATTTTTTTCTTTACTTTTCCTCACTCATTCGCAGCAATTCTCTATATTCCATACAGAATTTGAAAATTCTGGCATTTTTGGCAAACCGAAGCGGGGTCGATTTTCCCGGGAGGTCCGCCAAAACGCTGTAAGGCTTGAATTATAAGGGGTCTAGGAACTTTCTTGAGAAAATACCTTGTCAAATGAGGCCGAATTTGGGACAATCAGAAGAGGTTCGCCAAATCTGCTCCCAGAAACCTTATCTGGTGCTGGTTGTGGCTGGCGGTCTTTCAATGGCTTCTTTGAAGTCGAATTAATGGAAACTATCTAAGGGGTTCAACCCAACCATCTCATTCTTAACTTTCAATGGCTTCTTTGAAGTCGAATTAATGGAAACGATATTTTGATATACTTGCCGTCGTCATCGCTGTAGACTTTCAATGGCTTCTTTGAAGTCGAATTAATGGAAACGATTCTTTGATCTCATCAATGCTGGGATTGGCAGCCACTTTCAATGGCTTCTTTGAAGTCGAATTAATGGAAACGAGACAGAACAAACACCAACAACCTTTGTTATTGGGCTAATCTTTCAATGGCTTCTTTGAAGTCGAATTAATGGAAACTGTCATGCTTCCAGAGTCGTCTAGAAGCATTGTTATGAACTTTCAATGGCTTCTTTGAAGTCGAATTAATGGAAACATATCATTCACATTGTCTGGAGACTTACAAATTTGAATACTTTCAATGGCTTCTTTGAAGTCGAATTAATGGAAACTGATTTTCTTCTTATGAGCCATCTAGCTCAAGCTACTTTCAATGGCTTCTTTGAAGTCGAATTAATGGAAACACTTTGCGGATTCTAGAGATGTCGAGAGGGGCGATCCTTTCAATGGCTTCTTTGAAGTCGAATTAATGGAAACAAATAAAGGAGCAGCGAACAGCGATTTATTTCTGGCCTTTCAATGGCTTCTTTGAAGTCGAATTAATGGAAACATCGACTAGATTTTTGGCATTTGTCATTGTCTTGTTCTTTCAATGGCTTCTTTGAAGTCGAATTAATGGAAACACCTTCTTTGGCGCGGCTGCGAGAAGTTCGCTTTTTGCTTTCAATGGCTTCTTTGAAGTCGAATTAATGGAAACGTTCAATAGGAGAGATATGCCCGTCCCGCCCGGCAACTTTCAATGGCTTCTTTGAAGTCGAATTAATGGAAACACTTTCCAGTAAGCCAGATCGGACAAAATAACGTCTTTCAATGGCTTCTTTGAAGTCGAATTAATGGAAACACTGGCTAGAGTTACTTAAGCCGGGCGACCTTTATCTTTCAATGCCTTCT
>NZ_JAYGHV010000472.1:0-2395 GCF_034932145.1 Spirulina sp. 06S082
GACGGGGGAGTTGGGGGTGATGGGGGAGTTGGGGGGGAGCAAAAAATAATTAAAAATAGTAAAATTTATTTTGCAATAGAAGATACTGGATGCGGTATTGCAACAGAAGAAATTGAACATTTATTTGAGGCCTTCGTACAAGCTGAAGCGGGACGAAAATCGGTAGAAGGAACGGGTTTAGGACTCACAATTACTCGCCAGTTTATCACTTTGATGGGCGGTGAAATTGAACTTCGCAGTTGTTTGGGTAAAGGTAGTATATTTGAATTTTACATTACGCCCTCAGTTATTAATACGCTTCCCACAAGCAAAATCCCACTCCAGCGCGTTATTGGCTTGAAAGATACCGCGATCGCCTATCGAGTTTTGGCGGTTGATGATACGCGAGAAAACTGTCTGCTGATCAAGAAATTACTGCAACCGATTGGTTTTGAGGTTCGAGAGGCGATGAATGGTCAAGAGGCGATCGCCTTATGGGAAGCATGGAATCCCCATTTAATCCTCATGGATACGCGAATGCCGGTTATGAATGGCTATGAAGCCACCCAAGAAATTCGGCTGCGCGAAAAGGAAAGAGAACAGCGAATAGAGAACAAGGAACAATCATCCGTTGTTATTATTGCTTTAACAGCCAGCATTTTTGAAGAACAAAGGGGAATAATGTTAGAAGCAGGGTGCAACGATTTTATTCATAAGCCATTTCAAGAAACGACTTTACTTGAGAAAATAGCGACTCATCTGGGGGTGTTTTACCGTTTTGAAAATCTCGGTTCGACAGAAAAGTTCAATCGAAAAGCTGCCGCATCTAAACAATCGGAGTCATTTTTTCTCTCAGAATTCAAAAAAATGCCTCAATCTTGGCTTGAAAATCTCTATCATTATGCCAATGAAATTAATGAAGAAATGACTCTGAAACTCATTGAAGAAATCAACGATCGCTCTCCCGATCTAGCAGAACAGTTACGAGAACTATATGAAAATTCTCGGTTTGATATTATCGTTCGTATAACAAAAAAAATTGTAATTCAAGAATAATTGACTATTAATGTAACTAAGTTTATGAATAACGAAACCATTACAATTCTTATTGTTGACGACCAACCCAGCAACCTAAAATTTTTGGCACGATTATTACAAAATCAAGGCTATCGCGTCCGTCGTGCTATTTCCGGGGAGTTAGCCCTAAATGCCGCTTTTGCCTCACCTCCCGATCTGATTTTACTCGATATTCTCATGCCGGAAATCAACGGCTATGAAGTTTGCGAACGACTCAAAAAAGATCGGCGCACCGAGAATATTCCCATTATTTTTATTAGTGTTATCGATCGCGCCGATGAAAAAGTTAGAGCATTTAAGGCGGGAGGAGTAGATTATATTACTAAGCCTTTTCAAGCTAATGAAGTGTTAGCTCGCATCGATCATCAACTTACAATTCGCAAACTACAACAGCAACTCGAGACGCAAAATACTCAACTCAAAGCAGAAATTAATCAGCGTTCAATTGCTCAACAAGAAACGCAATTGCTGCTAGAATTAAGTCGTTCTTTCACCCGTTGCCCAGACTTTGAAACCGCTTTAGAAGAAGCCTTAAGTCGTCTTTGTCAAACGCTTCACGCATCTTATGCAGAAGCGTGGATCGAAAAAGATTCAGCCTCTCTACACTGCGCTCGAACTTGGTCGGGAAATCAGCAACGTTCAGACCAACTCGAAGCGATCGCCAAATTTCAACAAAATAGCGCCACAATTAGTTTAGACAAAGAGCAAGGATTAATCGGACGAGTATGGCATCAATGTCAACCGGAATGGCTGCACGATTTGTCAATTCTCTCTCCAGATATTTTTACCCGCGCTCATCTCGCTCAAGAGAGTGGATTTAAGACAGTTTTAGCCGTTCCAGTGACTATTACACAGTCTTTAAATAATCCGAAACTTAACGATCGCTCTCCAGAAACAAAGCCAAAAGTATTGGCGGTTTTAGCATTTTTCAGTACCGATCGAGAGCGCGATCGCCATTGGTTTGACCTGGTTGTGACGATCGCCGCACAACTGGGAACGATCGTGCAGCAAAAACAGGCAGAAGAAAACCTGCGTATCTCAGAAGAAAAATTTGCCAAAGCCTTTAGTTCCAGTCCTCATGCTATTGCTTTAAAAACCTTTCCCGAGGGGAGATATCTTGATGCTAACGAAAGTTTTTTCGAGTTATTGGGTTATAGTCGCAGCGAAATTATCGGCTTTTGCGCTCGAGATTTAAAAATATGGGTACATCCTCAACAGCGCGATCTCTTTCATCGCAAACTGACAGAAGAAGAAGGCATCCTTCGCAATCTTGAAGTCGAATTTCGCACTAAATTCGGACAGATTAAAACCCTCTTACTCTCTGCGGAACTGATTGACT
>NZ_JAYGHV010000473.1:0-2326 GCF_034932145.1 Spirulina sp. 06S082
GGAATCGAAAATGCGCTAGGGCATAGCGTATCAGAAAATGCTTGTGGAGATGATCTGACGGGGGCTTTGCCTAGTCAAAAATCTGTGAAGCAGGAAATCTTGAATGTGAGTTCAAGAATCTCCCGCTAGAACGCTCAAGCGTTTAGCGGTGAGAGTATGTCAATTTCAGAATTTTTGATGAAGCCAAAGCTAGAGAATTTTATCTCGATTTTTTGCGATTTACAGAAGATATTTAAGCATAAACAAGCATAAAATCTTAGACTCTAACTTTTTGATTCGATCGCCTTCCTCAAGAATATTGGGCATTTCGGAAGAGAATATGGCAAGATAGTAAGTTAAGCGTTCAGAATGAGCAATAAATTTTTATGTCAGTCTTGGCAGCAATCGGGGTTCTCGCCCTTTTAATCGTCGTACACGAACTCGGACATTTTGCCGCCGCAAGGTTGCAAAATATTCACGTTAATCGCTTTTCCATTGGTTTTGGTCCTGTATCGTTGACATATCAAGGATCCGAGACGGAATACGCTATTCGTGTTTTCCCCCTCGCAGGATTTGTCGGATTTCCCGACGACGATCCCGATAGCGATATTCCTCCCGACGATCCCGACTTACTCCGCAACCGTCCCATTTTAGACCGGACGATCGTTATTAGTGCGGGGGTGATTGCGAATCTAATTTTTGCTTATTTTCTCCTCACTGCTCAAATTGCTACAGTAGGATTACCTGATTTTAATTATCAACCTGGTGTGGCGATCGCGGAAGTTGTCACGGAACCCGTTACTGCTGCTCAAAAAGCGGGCATTGAAGCAGGAGATATTGTTTTAAGTATTAACTCCCAAAAACTCGCAGCATCGGAGAAATCCTTACCCGAGTTTATGGAAAAAATTCAACAGTCTCCCGATCGCCCGATCGCTTTAGAAATCAAGCGAGGGGAAGAAATATTATCTCTGCAAGTTACCCCAGAATTAGGAGCAGACGGCCAGGGTAAAATTGGTGTTATTCTTTCTCCTAATGGCGAATTATTCCGCGATCGCCAAAATCCCATCACTGCTTTAAGCATGGGTGCGAATGAATTTCAACGCCTTAGCGTTCTAACCTTTCAAGGATTTTCTCATCTTATTCTCAACTTTAGCGAAACAGCAAATCAAGTTGCGGGACCGGTTAAAATTGTTGAAATTGGAGCAAGTTTGGCTCGTTCTGATGCTGGCAGTTTATTCCAATTTGGTGCTTTAATTAGCATTAATTTAGCGATTATTAATATTTTGCCTTTACCTGCATTAGATGGCGGTCAATTGGCATTTTTGTTAATTGAAGGACTGCGCGGTAAACCTCTCCCCGATCGCATTCAAGATAATATTATGCAAACGGGATTTGTTTTACTGCTCGGGTTAGGTGTATTCCTCATTGTTCGCGATACTGCTAATCTTGAGGTGATTCAAAAACTTTTCCAACAGTGAGTTTAAATCGTAAGTGGGCGAGTAATCAACAAAGGGCGCTAGAAATTCTGGTTCGTCTTAAGCGCCTTTACCCCAATGCGAAGTGCAGTCTCGACTATGAAACGACTGTTCAACTTCTCGTTGCAACCATGCTTTCCGCACAATGCACCGATGAACGAGTAAATAAGGTGACACCCGCATTATTTGCCCGTTTTCCCGATGCAAAAGCACTGGCGCAAGGCGATCGCGAAGAACTGGAAAACCTGATCCATTCAACAGGATTCTATCGCAATAAAGCCAAAAATATTCAGGGTGCTTGTCAAAAAATCATCACTGAATTTAATGGTGAAGTGCCTCCTTATATGGATAAATTGCTGCAACTTCCAGGGGTGGCGAGGAAAACAGCAAATGTAGTTCTCGCCCACGGATTTGGGAAAAATATTGGGGTCACGGTAGACACTCATGTTAAACGACTTAGCAACCGCTTGGGATTGACAGAATATAGCGATCCGATCAAAATTGAACTGGATTTAATGCGACTTCTCCATCAAGACGATTGGGAAAATTGGTCTATTCGTCTTATTTATCACGGTCGTGCTATTTGTAAGGCACGCAAACCGGATTGTAAAAATTGTATTTTAATAGATGTTTGTCCTTCTGCTATTGATGTTAATTTAGAATAATAAGGAACGAGATGTTAATTTAGAATAATAGGGAACGAGATGTTAATTTAGAATAATAAGGAACGAGATGTTATAGTTAACCAAAATATAGTCAGATATAAACAAGACATGGATTCTATTTCAAAAATCCCCTTCATTTTGGCTTCGAGAGATTGATTCTCCTTGGGTGAACTACGCACCTCTCTATCCCATAGCCCCTAAAGGCAT
>NZ_JAYGHV010000474.1:0-2300 GCF_034932145.1 Spirulina sp. 06S082
AACATCGAGATCGGGAAATTCTGCGATCGCCAATGGACTAGCAGAGTAAATAGATGCACCGGATTCATTGACAATCACTTTAACCGGTTTTTGCGGAATTTTTGTTAATACTTCAGTAATAAAGCGATCGGTTTCTCGGGAAGCTGTACCATTACCAATGGCAATTAATTCGATTTGATAGGTCTCAATCAATTCGCGCACTATTCTCCCTGCTTCTTGACGTTTTCCCTCGCCAGTATGAGGGAAAATGGCGCAATATTTAATAAATTTTCCTGTTTCATCTAATACGGAAACTTTACATCCCGTGCGAAATCCAGGATCGATCGCCAGGGTAGGTTTCATTCCTGCTGGAGGAGAAAGGAGCAAGTTTCGCAGGTTTTCTGCAAAGGTCTTAATAGACTCGCGATCGGCGTAAATTTTAAGATCGCTGCGGATTTCTGTTATTAAAGAATTCTTGATCAAACGTTTAAAAGCATCCGCCAGCATTTCCCGATAAAATTGCCGAACTTCGGGATTTTTACTGCGAATTTCTTGGGATTCTAAATAAGATTTTACAAATTCTTCATCATAGGAAATATCTACTGAGAGAACTTTTTCTGCTTCCCCGCGAAACAAAGCGAGAATATTATGGGGAGCAATTTTCGTGACTTTAATTTGATAATCCCGATACATTTCATATTTGGTACTTCCTTCGGGATAATCTTTCTTGATTTTAGATGTAAAAACCCCCTGTTTTGCCAGATAATCTCGCAAATAAGCGCGTAATTCTGACTTTTCAGCAACTTCTTCAGCGAGGATATCTGCTGCTCCTTTTAAGGCTTCTTGTGCTGTACTGACTTCTTTTTCCACATCAATATATTTTTCCGCTTCTTGTGTTAAAGAAACAGCCGAGGCATTCCTTTGATTTAAAGATTTAATCCATTCAGCAAAAGGTTCGAGTCCTTTTTCTCTAGCTTGAGTTGCCCGAGTGCGTCGCTTGGGTTTGTAGGGTAAATAAATATCTTCTAGTTCGTTTTTTAACCAACAAGATTCGATTGCTTTCTGAAGTTCTGGAGTGAGTTTTTCTTGCTGGGCGATCGCGCTTAAAATTGTTTCCTTGCGCTTCTGAATTTCGCTGAGATAGGTATGGCGATCGCTAATCTCTCGCAATTGTATCTCATCGAGTCCTCCTGTCCTTTCCTTGCGATATCGCGCGATAAAGGGAATCGTCGCACCTTCTGCGAACAATTCTAAGGCACTGGTAATATTTTTGGGATTGAGGGCTAATTCTTTAGCCAGAATGGTGATGAGTTCGAGCATTGTAGAAGTCAGATTTACTTTTTGAGATTGAATTTTGTTTGAACTTATGCTACATTATACTTGGGTCGAGTGGAATAAAAAATTAATTTTTTATTATGTATTCTACAAAACAAAGTTATTTAAATTAATCTATTTGTTAGATATTATTCAGCTTCGGAGGAATAATATCCATCAATTTCTTCCTTTTAGTAGTTCAAGAATAAGATGAAAAATTGTTTAATTTTCACTTGACTTAGTTGACTTGACAATGATATATTTACAGAGTGGGAGTGTGTGCGCTCCTGTAAACCCTTTTTTTAGCTAAGAAATAGTTAGAAAGAGGAACAGAAAAATTGATAAAAAAGCAAACATTGTCTTTGACGATCTTGATGGTTTGGCGATCGCAGAAGTTGAAAGATCATCTAATTTTGAATTATCTGTTTGAATCGTCGATCCGTCGGGGATTGAAAATCCCCGTCTCATACAAAAAATCCATTAAAATGGATTAGGAAAGTTTGCAAATGTGTTGTTTAACAAAACTCTTGATATCGGTTAAGGATGTCCGTTTAGCGGTTAAAAAAAAAAGATGAAAAATTGTTTAATTTTCACTTGACTTAGTTGACTTGACAATGGTATCTTTACAGAGTGGGAGTGTGTGCGCTCCTGTAGACCCTTTTTTTAGCTAAGAAATAGTTAGAAAGAGGAACAGAAAAATTGATAAAAAAGCAAACATTGTTTTGATGATCTTGATGGTTTGGCGATCGCAGAAGTTGGAAGATTATCTAATTTTGAATTATCTGTTTGAATCGTCGATCCGTCGGGGATTGAAAATCCCCGTCTCATACAAAAAATCCATTAAAATGGATTAGGAAAGTTTGCAAATGTGCTGTTTAACAAAACTCTTGATATCGGTTAAGGATGTCCGTTTAGCGGTTAAAAAAAAAAGATGAAAAATTGTTTAATTTTCACTTGACTTAGTTGACTTGACAATGATATATTTACAGAGTGGGAGTGTGTGCGCT
>NZ_JAYGHV010000475.1:0-2182 GCF_034932145.1 Spirulina sp. 06S082
TTCACCATGCACGTTATTTATGATGTAGAAGCGGCACTCTATCACTCCTTACGCATTTTAAAGCCCAATGGAGTGTTATTGATTAATTTTTCCTCTGTGGACTATTATTTTCCTGAAGGTTTAGATATGGGAACGGGAAAGCCATTATTTTTGTATCATTGGTTTACTCCGATCGCCGTGGAGAATTTGCTGCACCGAGTTGGACTAACCGAGGACAACTATCAGCTAGAAATTTATGGTAATCTATTTACCCGCATTGCCTATGAGATGAATATGCCCGCAGAAGAACTCAGCGATCGCGAGCTAAAATACCAAGATACTCATTATCCCGTACTGATTTGCGTGCGGGCAATTAAAGGCGATCGCTGGCAAGTTAAACCTCCTGAATATCGAGACCCTTGGCATCCCAAAGGAAAGCCTGCAAGATGGAATCCGATTAAAGGAGAGCGTGTTTGAATTGGGCGATCGCCTCTTCTGTCACATCATCCCCGTCACATACTCCTGGGCTTTTTGCCCAACTGATGACCCGACAGTTAGCCGAAAGATAGCCGCGATCGCCATCTTCAAAGCCTCTCAAGTCCGAGATTTAGCCTGTCTGAGAAACCAATCAAAACGAGACCCAGCGATCGCGGTTTTCTCCAACATATCCATATCGAGTTCATCCGCATATTCGAGATCGAAATCCAAAGATTCTCCTGTTTCGTGGGCATTTCCCCCATAGCCGCGCTGTTGAAATCGATCCCGCAGGCGATCGGCTAAAACGACGGCGATCGCCTGATAAAAGCGAGCAGAAAAACCAAGATTTTCTTGTAATTGGGAAGCAAGGCGATCGCGAGGTAATGCTACAACCGATATTTTCTCCAAACAAGTCAAAGTTGCAGACGCATTACCCGCTTCCACAAAAGAGATTTCCCCCAAAATTTCACCACTTTCTAAGGTTGCGAGAGCTTTTTTCTCTTCTTGGATTTGGATGGAAACTTCTAATGTTCCATCAAGCAGAATATATAAAGCTGAAACGGGTTCTTGTTCCCGAATCAGGATAGTATTTGCACTCCATTTCTGGGTTTGACTGGCGGACAAAATCCAATTAAGATCGACATCTTGAAAGATTGCAAACATCAATAAAACTTTGCGGAGGGGAGGGATAGGTAACATTTTACTGACTGCCAATAATGCCGTATTCTCCTTCAATTTTCGAGAAAGAGATTGGGAGGCAATTTCATAAAAATGTGCGGCAAATTCCCGATCTTGTTGCAATTTTTGGCTTAATTCCCGACAAGAAATAGCCAGAACCTCTGATTCTTCGATCGCCGTTACAGTGAAAATGGGCAGGCGATCGCTCACAAAAGATATTTCTCCCAAGATTTGACCAGGAGTGACTCGGCCCAGGGTCTGGATTTCCTGGGATAAACCTGCACTCTCCGAGGGGGAGATGGTCGCCTCTAAACTACCTTCGATGAGAATATAGAGGGATTGGAACATGGAGAAACCTCTAGGAACATTTTCTGCTAAAAAATCCTTGTAAAAATGGTCTGACTTCAAAAATCCCCTATCAGATCGAAAATTCTGACAGGGGATTATATTAATTACTCCTTATCGTCTCCAAAAAAGCCAGGAGTTCGTCCCGAAGCGGTGGCAGATTTCTGAGAAATAACCACGGCACTAATTTGGTCGCTGAAAACCGCTACTTCTTTATCGGTTTGCTTCTCGCAGGTCAAATGCACCATTTCTGGCGGAACCTTCTTCATCGCTTCGAGAACGCCGTGGTAGACGGCTTTCGCGGCATCGAGTTCTTTGCGCTGTACCGAAACGGGGATGGGAGAATACTTCAAAATTAGGTCAATACTGAACATTCGGGCTGTACTCGTTGAGGGTTTGCTTTAAGATTTTAAGGTTTTGTTAAGGATTGCACTAGCGTGCAGAATTATTTATATTTATTATAATTAAGTAAAGAAACGTAAACTTTTTTCTCAATTCGGCGACATCTCTGCTCATAATTTCTCATTTTCAGAGGGGGTCGAACTAGGGAAAAGGTTTCAAATCCGCTCTTATCGCTATTTTTGGAGATTTCATTTTTATGACCGTAGCAATGGGACGCGCCCAGGCACAACGAGGATGGTTTGATGTCCTCGATGACTGGCTCAAACGCGATCGCTTCGTTTTTATCGGTTGGTCGGGTTTA
>NZ_JAYGHV010000476.1:0-2025 GCF_034932145.1 Spirulina sp. 06S082
ATAATACTGCGCTTAAGTCCATTTTTACTGATAATCTTAATTTTCATAATTTGTACAAAAAAGCGCGATCGCACTTTTTCATCTTGAAATTTTTACCGATTTATGCCGTTAAATTTGCTTCCGAAACCATATTTTCAAAGGATTGCGTCATTTCTTCTTCTCAATTATCCACTGGGCGATCGAGGTTGGTTAAGTCCTCCAAATTAGTCACGATCGCCGGTTCGGGAACTTCCGATTTATCCTCCAGTATTGGTGTTTCGTCTTCCCAAAAATCATCAATTGTGCTAGGGCTTTCCATAGATGGTTTGGGTTGAACGACCTCTTTTTGTGCCGGCTTTTGTCCGATCTCTTGTTCTCCTGAAAATTCCGCAACAGGGTTCGGGGAATTCATTTTTGGCGGTTTTGAGGAGGTTTCCACCACAGCAGATTTGATCTCAGAAGAGGTTTTCATGGGTTCCGAGTCCAAATTTGCCGGAGGTTCGGAAGGTGGTGTTTCTAGGACGGCTTCTCCCACATCTTCAACTTTGACAGCTTTAACAGGGGAAGAAGTTGTTCTCAATTGGTTCAATATTTGGCTGAGGGGTGTAAACCAAGTGCTTAACTTGTCTCGAACTTGCGGGGAAACTTCCGTTTGCTGTCCGCTAGGGGTTTTCTCCCGGCGCAATTCGAGGAGTTGCCACCCCAAACCCATTAAAAGCGTTACTCCCGCCATTTGACCCAATAAAACCCCTCCCGTGATGCGTCCGGCACAAATCCACAAAACTAAAGCATAAAAGAGTCCTACACCACTCCAGATGAAGTCGTTGCGGCGATAGACTTCGGGATAGAAGAAAGCTGCCATATAAAGGGCAAAGCTACCCAAACCGACTGCTATTGCTAGGATGTGTGCCAGCATTCTTGAAACTCCTCTTTGGGTTTGTTAGAGAAAATACTCAATGATTTTTAATTTAACAGAATGTTGCTCGTACCGATTTTATAAAATACTGCAAATACTTTAGCGGCATGAGCGGTATTAATAAAGAAGATACAATTTTGCCTAATCCTCAAAATCGAATCTTGGTGGATTAGGCAAAATAGGTGATTTACAGTTATCAGTAATCAGTGATTCGATCGCCGATCGCTGTTACCGAATCTAAGCATCGCTTTCAACGTGCATGAAGAAAAGTCCCATCATCACTGCAGCAAGGACAGGCATCAGAGGAACGAGAATAATGGGCAAGAATGAAGCCGCGTAACTACCTGTAACCATTTCAGATTCTCCTTGTCTAAAGTAAGGTAAATTATTGGTTTTTCACTGATTGCTTTCACAACAAGTGAAACAATTAATTAATGAGAACAAAAGAATATTTTGCCTCAAAGTGAGATGTGGGAACTAGCCTACAGACCAGATTTTACCGACAACATCCTGTAAGGGGGCAAGATGGGGAGTTAAGCAGAGAACATAGGCAAAAAGCGCACCACCACAGCCACCGAGTAAGAAGCCACTGGCGAAATCGCTCCATCCTTCTTTCGTACTTAAGTCTTTAGGAGGATTGGGAGTGGTTACAGTTGCGATGGGTGCACCCGATTCAATCCCACCATAGAGAGAGAGGGCAACAGTGAGGATCATCACCATGCCAACGGCGGCCATGACTCCCGCAAGGGTTGCGAGTTCGGTATTCCGCAGGGGTCCAAGCAAGGCAAAGGGTCCGTACAGAAAATAACCGTGAGCCATACCGACTTCCAAGCCCCGACGATTAGCGGATAGTCCCTGACGGTAAGCCGGAAGGCTATTAATAAAGGCTTTTGAAAAACCGGAAGAATTCAAAGGAGTAGCGAGATTGCCCACTTGGGGATCGCCACCATCTGTAATTGCATCAAATGTCATCAGAAAAATTGGGTAGAAACCCCGTCCTTATAGGACGGCTTTATATTAGTTTCGCTACCGCCTTGGAATTGTTTAATTAGGGTGCTTTTGTATTGCACTTTTAACAGGACAATTACTGTATCTAATTAAACAACCCTGTACGCATAGCGGTTTTGCTC
>NZ_JAYGHV010000477.1:0-1916 GCF_034932145.1 Spirulina sp. 06S082
CCGCCCCCCCCCCCCACCCCCTCCCCCCTCTCCCCCACCCCCCCCCCCTCCCCCACTCCCCCATCCTCCCCCACTCCCCCATCCCCCCACTCCCTAATCCTATGGTTGAACCAGTTGCTTCTCTCTACGAAAATGGCTTAGAACGCTACAAAAATGGAGAAAGTGCGGAATCTCTCATTCCCGTTTTCAAGGAAATTTGCGATCGCTCCAAAAAGAATGCTACGGCTTGGTCGAGTTTAGCCTGGCTGTATCTCTTGGTCGATAAGCCCCAGCAGGCCTTAAAAGCAGCACAAAAAGGGGTGAAATTAGACAAAAATTCCCCCCAAGGTCGTGTCAATCTGGCGATCGCGCTTTTAGAGACAGAAACAAAAGGGGTACGAGAACAAATCGAAATCGTTCAGAGGGTCATGGCCTTTAGTGCGGAAATTCGCCAAGAATTAGCCGAAAATATTGAAGATGGCTTGACCCGAAAACCCAACTGGGCTAGTCTGATTCGCGTTAAAAACTGGCTATTTACCTAAAATCACCATTTTCTCTTCTTTCTAAAAATGGCATCCCCCAAAATCCCTTTAATTGGCCTCAAAGCCGATCTCTTCCGACATCCCCTCGACTTGGCTGCAACCAATGCCTTAAAACAACTTCCTGGTATGGATGTAGTCATCCGCAGTTTGTTGGGTTCTGTGGCCGAGGATTTTTTCTACTTCAATAATATTGCTTCTAGTGTGCAGGTGAGCGATCGCCAACTCCCTCACCTACACGATCTACTCTTGGATGCTTGTAAAATCCTCGATCTCGATCCACCCCAACTTTATCTCCAGCAAAATCCTGTCCCTAATGCTTATACCTTTGCCATGCGAGGGAAAAAGCCGTTTATGGTTTTGCATACATCCTTGGTAGAAATGCTTACCCCGGAAGAGATTCAAGCAGTGATGGCTCATGAATTGGGACATCTCAAGTGCGAACATGGGGTCTATTTAACCTTGGCTAATTTAATCGTTCTTGCTTCGAGTGTTCTGCCCATTTGGGGGTCTTTAATTGCTCAATCTTTACAAGAGCAAATGCTAGAATGGTTGCGCTGTGCTGAGTTTAGCTGCGATCGCGCTGCTCTTCTCGCGACCCAAAATCCGCGCACGGTCATGTCAGTGTTGATGAAATTAGCGGGAGGATCTCCCAGTCTCTCTCCCTTGTTGAATTTGGATGCTTTTATCGATCAAGCCAAAGATTACGACGAGATGAGCGCGACAGACCTGGGAGAAATGCTGAAAACAACTCAAAACAGCCAATTAACCCACCCCGTCCCCGTTCTTCGCGCCCGAGAAATTGAGCGCTGGGCCAGTTCTCCTTCTTATCAAGACTTGCTAAGTGGAGGGAAATTAGGTTATAATGGCGAAAGTGACAAAAAACCGGGCAAGTGGCGGAATTGGTAGACGCACTACACTCAAAATGTAGCGGCCTTTGGTCATGAGAGTTCGAGTCTCTCCTTGCCCATAACATCACAAAAAACTCTTTTAAGATGGCTTAGAGATCGTATTTTCGAGTTTAGCAGGGTCGCGCTTTGGCTTCGCCAGGCGATCGCCTCACGGCGAAAAAAGGGAAGAGGGGAAAGAGGGAAAAAAGGGCAAAGGGTTAGAGTCCTGCAACAGGGGAGGAGACAACACGAAAACCGATAACGTGGTTATCGACATCGCGCGTATCGTTGTCGCGGTTGGACGAACGGCAGTAATCAGGGAGGTGATACCACGAACCGCCGCGCAGACAAGCATTTGTTTCATATCTTAACAATTCTTTAACTCAGATCTTGCACCTCATAAGACAAAGTTCAAAACCCCGCTCATGTAACCAAGGAATAAGTAACTCTAATTGTTTCAAAAGAGAAAGCAATAATAGATGAGGAAAGAGAAGAATTAATGCAAATT
>NZ_JAYGHV010000478.1:0-1756 GCF_034932145.1 Spirulina sp. 06S082
GGTCATAGTGATCCGGTGGTCCCGCGTGGAAGGGCCATCGCTCAACGGATAAAAGGTACGCCGGGGATAACAGGCTGATGACCCCCAAGAGTCCATATCGACGGGGTTGTTTGGCACCTCGATGTCGGCTCATCGCATCCTGGGGCTGGAGCAGGTCCCAAGGGTTTGGCTGTTCGCCAATTAAAGCGGTACGTGAGCTGGGTTCAGAACGTCGTGAGACAGTTCGGTCCCTATCTGCCGTGGGTGTAGGAATATTGATAGGATCTGTCCCTAGTACGAGAGGACCGGGATGGACGTATCTCTGGTGGACCTGTTGTCGTGCCAACGGCATAGCAGGGTAGCTATATACGGAATGGATAACCGCTGAAGGCATCTAAGCGGGAAACCAACCTAAAAACGAGTATTCCCTGAGAGTCGTGGAAGACTACCACGTTGATAGGCTGGGTGTGGAAGCGCAGTAATGTGTGAAGCTTACCAGTACTAATAGCTCGATCGGCTTGATCGTTCTCATTGCTCGTGCTCATCGAATAAATTCGATGTGTGTTTTGTCCTCACGGGCCGTACGCTCCTTACGGAGCTGGCCCTGCGGACGGCGCGCCAAACGATTGGCGACGCGCAGTCGCGCTTGCGGAGCTTCGCTCCGGGGCGCAATGCAGACAAAAGACGTGTTCAAAACTAAGACAAAGGGACTAGCCGCCCGCCAGCTTCTCATTCAACTCGCATATGTCGCCATATGCATGTTGCGCTTTGCCGACCTGGTGGTCATGGCGGGGCGGCTGCACCCGTTCCCATTCCGAACACGGCCGTGAAACGCCCCAGCGCCGATGGTACTTCGTCTTAAGACGCGGGAGAGTAGGTCGCTGCCAGGTCTGCAAAGTGCAACACAGCTTGATATCTTCTCAAAATTGCGAAAATTGGAACACTCACGGGTCGCTCTCGCGGCCCGTTTTGCCTTTTGCCTTGCGAAAATCCGCAGGGCCTGTCGCGGGGCCGAGCAGCCCCAGCCAAACCGAAGAGGCAACCGCCTCAAGGACCGGCAAACATAACCGGGAAAAACCCGGAACGCTCAAAACTTATCGCGGGGTGGAGCAGCCCCCCGCCGACCCACAGAGGCGATAGCCTCGAGGACCGGCAAAACAAAAAGACCGGGTATGCCCGGAAGCTCAGGATTTATCGCGGGGTGGAGCAGCCCGGTAGCTCGTCAGGCTCATAACCTGAAGGTCGCAGGTTCAAATCCTGCCCCCGCAACCAAATTACCAAGCAATATGTTCAGCCAGCGTCGCTGGCGCGAAAGCTCCGCTTCCGCTGGCGAGGTAGCGCGTCGTCCTGCGGACCATAACCTGAAGGTCGCAGGTTCAAATCCTGCCCCCGCAACCATATCCTGAAAATCAATCCTATCGCTTCGGCAAAGCTGAAGCTTCGCCGGCGATGGTAGCTCGTCGTCCTTCGGACCATAACCTGAAGGTCGCAGGTTCAAATCCTGCCCCCGCAACCACCGAAACTTGTAAGTCTTTCCATTCACGGCGCTTACCCTCAAGTTCCTCCGCACAAAGCGCGAGGAACTTGTCGCGTTTGGCCTCCGTATCCAGTACTCCCTTGTCGATCAGGTTGTGGAACTCGTATTCCTGCGCCGTCCGGAACTCCGCTTCCATCGCCTTGATCGTGTCCATCGTAGCGAGAATGCTCACGATCGCGCCGTGGACGTAAAGCTCGACGCCGTTGCCGTGTTCGGCTGGGCCGATCAGGACTTGCTGGA
>NZ_JAYGHV010000479.1:0-1659 GCF_034932145.1 Spirulina sp. 06S082
CGCTACGACGAGTATCGGGAAGGATATATCCCCTAAAAGGAACGGGTAGCCACTGACAGGATATCTCGTTTTTTAAGAAATTGCGATGCAAAGAAATCAGATCGGGAATTGTTCTTAAACTGCCCAATAGTGCAATAAAATCGCCGCGATCGGGGTAAAAGTATTTTAGTCCTGGAGGATACTGTTGAGAGTTAGGAGTTGTATCAAAATAGCCTAGCATTTCCAGAGCAATTGCTAAGTATAAAGGCTCTTTTTTCTGGCGCAATTTCTGGGCATAATTTCGGCTTCCGTGTAAGCCAAATTCTTCAAGATCGAAAGCAACTAATTGTAAAGGATAGTCGCAAGGATCGGTGGCAAAAATACGAGCTAATTCTAATAAAACGGCAACACCTGTTGCATTATCATCAGCACCAGAAGAATTAGGAACGGTATCGTAATGAGCGCCAATTAAAATGCTAGGTTTGTTGTTAGGATTACGAGAAGGAAGTTTGAGGACAAGATTTTGATGAGTGCGACCATTAAATTGAAAGCGATCGCGTTCTACTGTTCCCCATTGTTGCAATTGTTGATAGATATATTCACGAACATAAAAATGTCCTGCGGATGCGAAAAAAGGATCGCGATCGCGAATAACTTCCAGTAAATGTTCCTTCAATCGCGTTTTATCATCCATATTCAAAATCTTTTCAATACTTGAACAAACTCAGTGAATCGCTATCAATTATCAACTATCAACCATATCCGTGTTCTGCTAAAAAAGTCAAGTCAACATCTTGCGATCGCGTTTCTTCAGGAGTAGAATAGCCCAATAATTTTTCTACATATTTTCCTAAAATATCTCCCTCCAAATTAACCCAATCTCCAGGCTGAAGAGAGGAGAGATTGGTTTCGGTGTAGGTATGGGGAATAACAGCGACGGTAAACCAATTCCCCGCGCGATCGCAGTCGGCGATCGTTAAACTAATGCCATTAACCGCAATACTCCCCTTAGAAACAATATAGCGGGCAATGTGGCGCGACCACTGAGCAGCCCAAGAAGAGACTGGGACAAACTTCATTTCCCAAGCGCGATCGCTTTGCACCGACTCAAGCAAACAGCCCACACCATCCACATGACCCGTAACAAAATGCCCGCCAATCTTACCTCCGGCACGCAGTGAGGTTTCTAGATTAACAGAACTTGATATTTCACTTTTTATTCCCAAGCTAGTGCGCTGTAAAGTTTCCGGAGAAGCCGTCGCGATAAATCCTCGGGGAGAAATTTCCTCAACCGTTAAACAAACTCCATCAACAGCAACACTATCGCCAATTTCTAAATCTGGGAGAATTCCCGACGAATTTTCTTTCTCAACAGAAATAGTAAATCGATCTCTACCTTGAGGCTGAATTTTGCCCAATCCTTGAATTAATCCAGTAAACACGGTTTTTTCAATGAACGATTATCAATTAAGAGGGAGGAGGGAATGGGGGAGAGAGAATAGGATTATTATACTTTTCCTTGCTCTTTTGCAATTTTTTAAAAATTTGTCCGCTCATTCCGCCAGATACTGGGGCATACTGGTGAAAAGACCTCATAAAGGCTGACCTCAAGTCGCGAGAAAAGCTCGTCAGGAACCTCAGCCCTTAGGCGTGAGGCTTGAAAGAGAAATCTGACAAGCC
>NZ_JAYGHV010000480.1:0-1495 GCF_034932145.1 Spirulina sp. 06S082
CCCGGTTTTATGCCTTCAGAACAGAGTATTGGTAGGCCTGTTTTTTCTAGCGATTTATATAGTTTGGGACTGACAGCAATTTATTTATTAACCGGAAAAGTCCCCCAAGCATTAACAACTGATCCCTTAACGGGAGAAATTGTTTGGCGAGAATTGGCTTTAAATATCAGTCCGAGTTTGGGGGATATTTTAGATAAAACCGTAAAATCTCATGCTCGCGATCGCTTTTCTACAGCCAGAGAAATGCTGGCTGCGCTACAATCTGGAAATGTTCCGATTTCTCCCACTGTAACATCTGTTCCTCCTGCTCAATCCCTCCCTCAAACTGTGGTTGCAACTCCGACATATTCCAATCCAAGCAACAATAATCAATCGCCAATTATACTGGGAAGTTTGATTTTAGGAGGGTTTGCTTGTGTGGGAGTTGTTTTGGGTTTAGTTTTAACTCGTCCCCCGCGATCGGAATCTCCTACGTCTAAAATTAATGAAGAACAAGAAACGGTCACGCCTCCATCGGAATTTTCATCTATTGAAGAAGAAAATAATATTGCTACACCATCAGAGATCAACGATACTCCACTTGTTTCAGAATCACCTTCTATTCCTATAGAACCATCTCCATCATCTTCAATTTTATCTGATTCTTCTTATTCTTGGTTATCCGATCACAGAGTAACAGAAACAGATTTACAAGGAAAAAGCGCTCGAGAATTATCGATTATGCGAAATTCAATTTTTGCCCGTAAAGGAAGAATATTTCGCAGTCCAGAATTACAAAGTTTTTTTAATAGTCAACCTTGGTATCGTCCGATTTATAGTCCCGATCAATTCCCTAGCAGTTTAGTCACTCCATTGGAACAAGAAAATGCACAAATTATTTTACAATATCAAAATCAGTATGGTTTAAGATGGATTCAATAACATTACGCAATGAATTGATATGATACCTGTAGTCTTAAAAAATCGTTATCGAACCTTGCATTCCTTAAGTAGTGGAGGATTTGGAGAAACCTTTCTTGCGGAAGATATGGAATCCCCCACAAATCGTCGTTGCGTGATTAAACAACTCAAACCGATCGCGAACGATCCGCAAACCTATCAAACCGTACAAGAACGATTTCAGAGAGAAGCCGTAATTTTAGAAGATTTGGGTCACGGACATCCGCAAATTCCCGCACTTTATGCTTATTTTGAATCAGAGGGACAGTTTTATTTAGTTGAGGAATGGGTAGAAGGATCGACCTTATCGGAAAAACTACAACAATCGGGACAATTTGATGAAAATGCGGTAAAAGAACTTCTGCAAGGAATCTTACCCGTGCTGCATCATATGCACGAAAAAGGCATTATTCACCGGGATATTAAACCCGATAACATTATTCTCCGCAACCGGGATAATCAACCCGTTCTCATCGATCTGGGTGCAGTCAAAGAAACCATGAATACCACCATTGCTGCTGCCAATAATAGCACTCATTCTATTGTTATTGGCTCC
>NZ_JAYGHV010000481.1:0-1416 GCF_034932145.1 Spirulina sp. 06S082
TGTGCTTCAGCATCATTTTTCTCCGTTTGTACCATTAAATAAAGTTTTAATTCTTTCAACAAACTTTGAGAAATATCCATGATTTAAGACTCTATTTAAAGTAAAAGTTAGTCAGAGAGTTTCGTAAGAGAATGCTTTTTTCAGGAAAATTTAAGAACCCGATATATCTGTTTCAGGACGAATTTCATCGGTTATTTCTTCATTAGCAACTAGCTCATCGACTTCAATTTTAGGTTGTTTGGTAATTTGTCGCTCTCGCCACCATGCGAGTAAGGTACTAGCAATGAATATGCTGGAATAAGAACCAAAAATAAAGCCTAAGATTAAAGCTAAAGCAAAGAATTTGAGAGTTTCGCCCCCAAACAAGAAAATCCCGATCAAAGGTAAAACAGTTGTAACTGTGGTATTAATAGATCGCGCTAAAGTTTGATTAACGGCATCATCGACAATTTTCGAGAAAGATTCCCCCTCTTCTATTTGGCTTGTTTCGCGAATGCGATCGTAAATAACTACCGTATCATTGACGGAAAAACCGATAATAGTGAGCAAAGAAACTAAAAATAAACTATCAATTTCATTACCTAAGACTAAGCCCAAAATGGCAAAAACCCCTGCCGTAATCAAGACATCGTGAAAGAGGGCAACGATCGCGAAAATAGCGTAATCGAAACGAAAGCGAAAACTTAAATAAACAACAATACCAAAAAAGGACGCAAATAAAGCACGAACCCCCCCGGATAGCAACTCTTCGCCAATGCTAGGACCGACGGTATCAATTTGCGCGGTTTTCGGGTCAAAATCCCCTAATTCTCGGGTCAGTGCATCTTGAAGTTGGGTGCGTTGTTCAACGCTTAAGGTAGGAGTACGGATAGAGACGGTATAATCTTCAACAATTTGAATCGAGCTATTTTCAAGATTTAAGGTGCCTAAAACTTGACGAACCTCCCCCACCTCGATCGCCTCGCTACAAGTCTCCGTCGCAACGCATTCAAGGGAGAGTTGCAAGCGAGTTCCCCCGACAAAATCCAAACCCAGTCGAATGGGAGACCCCAATTGGCTGTAGGAGAAAATCATAGCGATCGCGCTAATAGCGATGGCGATCGCCGAAATTCCCCACCACAACCCCCGTTGTTTAATAATATTCAGTCGCATTTTAGTTTTTGGTTCTTGGTTATTGATAATTGATAATAATTGGTTATGGGAAATAACAAATTCCTCCCCCATCTCCCCCATCTCCCCCCACTTCCCCATCTCCCCACACTCCCCACACCCCCCACACTCCCCACACTCCCCACACCCCCCACACTCCCCCACCTCCCTACTCTGGTAAATTAGGGCAGAATAGTCCAGGATTTTGACGAACTTTGGGAAAGCCCAAGACCACTAAAAGCATGAGAGTGCGGCTGCAAGTGAGTG
>NZ_JAYGHV010000482.1:0-1403 GCF_034932145.1 Spirulina sp. 06S082
CTTTTAGCATGGTTGCAAGCAAGGCGAGAGTTAAAGGTTAAATCGCCTCTATTTGTGAGTTTAGATCGCGCTCACAAGGGACATCGATTGACGGGGAGCGCGATTTATGGGATTGTGCAACAGGCTTGTCTGGAGGCAGGGATTTCTAAGAAGATGAGTCCCCACCGCATTCGTCACAGTTCCATTACGGCAGCGTTGGATATGACGGATGGGAATGTAAGGAAGGCACAGAAGCTATCGCGGCACAGAAATCTCAACACTTTGATGATTTATGATGACAATCGCAATCAGGATCAGTTGGAGTTGAGCGAGTTGCTGGCGAATTTGACATAGAGTCATTTCCGAGCAACAACCAACCAACTTTCCACTGTCACCGGACGCACCGTTCCCCAAAATGCCTCCAAGGGCAAATCTACCAACTCGGCTTCCACTTGCTGCATCCAAGCTCGAAAAGCCTCGGCTTTCGGACACTTTGCGAATTTGTGAGAAGCGCTCACCACGGAAACCAAACAACCTCCAGACGCTAAAAAACAACGATAAGCGTGTTGGATAATTGCCAGATCCACTCCTCGGTTCTCCGGACTGAAACTGAAAGGAGGATTGCTCAAAACTACATCATACAGGCGCTTTGGCTCGGATTGAAAAACATCCGCACCTACCAAAACCAATCCCTGTTGAAAGAGAATTTGCCGAAACCGAGGTTCTATCTCGATCGCCTCCACTCTCGCTCCCAGTTCCCGCGCAGCTAACCCCAATCTCCCATCCCCCGCACAGACATCCAAAACCCAATCTCTCGGTTGAATGTCAGCTCGAGAGATTATCTCGCTTACGACTTGTTCGGACGAGGGAAACCAAGAATAGGGCGGGTTTTCCAGTATTTGTGCCATTAAAATATCGACAATTTCCTCGCTCATACACTCTTTGCTCTCTCGACTCAGAAGAACGATCCCTCGGTGGGTGGAAAAATCCCCAAAGCGAGGGAAGGAAGAGGTTGCAGCCATCTCTTACAGTGGAAGCAATCGGGAAGGGAACGATCTGCGATCGCATCCATTCCCCCAATACTCCAACTTTTTAAAACAATGACTCGCCAACCTCCCCAATGGCTGTTACGCCAAACTTGCTGGTTTCGATTCGGACTGCTGCTCGGGATGACTGTCTCGGCTTGGTGCAACACTCTATTTTAAATAAGTTAGTCCCAAAGCCGAACCGATAAGAGTTACCGAAATCACTCTTCTTCAAAGTCGTCGAGTTCTTCTAAGTCCTCATCTTCTTCCTCGGAAACTTGACGGATTTTCCGCATTGACTTTCCGTTTTCTTCCTCAGATAAAACCTGCACTTTAGCTTCACCTTCTGCGGCCAAAGCGGGTAAAGGTTCGCTGCCGCCTTCGACAAACCCGGCAATG
>NZ_JAYGHV010000483.1:0-1275 GCF_034932145.1 Spirulina sp. 06S082
ATTCAGGAGGTCAAAATGTTAACACTAACTTACGAGTATAAATTAATCCCGAACGAAAAGCAAATCGAGGTAATTGAGAACACCTTGAGAGTGTGTCGTGCTGTCTGGAATTACGCCCTAAGAGAGCGAAAAGATTGGATTAACGCTCGGAAGTGTTCTGTTAATGCTTGTTCTCTGGACAAAGAATATATTATTCCGGCGGATCAACCATTCCCAAATTACAACATCCAAGCCAAACAATTAACAGAAGCCAAGAAAACCAACCCGTGGTTAAAATCTGTGAATGCTCAAGTCTTGCAACAGGTATTAAAAAGATTAGAGCGGGCATTTACAGATAGGCAATCAAAAAAACTCGGTTTCCCTCGCTTTAAGAATCAGTATAGGATGCGTTCTTTTGTGTATCCTCAAATGCTCAAAAATTGTCTCCAAGAAAACCAGATTAAACTGCCTCAATTGGGATGGATTAAATTTAGGAAATCGAGAGATATTCCCAATGGTTTCGCGATTAAACAAGCGAGAATTATCAAAAAAGCATCAGGATATTTTATTCTACTGTCTTTGCAGTTAGATGTTAATATTCCAGATGTCCCATTTCACGGTCATGCCATTGGGATAGACTTGGGACTGGACAAATTTCTGGCAACTTCTGATGGAGAACTGGTCGAAAGACCCCATTTTTTGAGCCAACTACATAGCAAGCTGAAATCGCTGCAACGTAGGTTAAGGAATAAAAAGAAAGGGTCTAATAATCGACACAAATTAAACCAGAAAATAGCGAGATTACACCAAAAGATTTCTGATACTCGTAAAGATTGGCAATTTAAACTTGCACATTCTCTCTGCGACCAAGCACAGTCAATATTTTTTGAAGATATTAACTTTAAATCTTGGGCAAAAGGAATGTTATCTAAACATTGCCTAGATGCTGCGTTTGGTCAATTTATTACCATTCTCAAATGGGTAGCATGGAAACGAGATGTTTTTGTCGCGGAAGTTGACAAGAATTACACCTCGCAAATCTGTCCAAAATGTGATTTTCACACCGGAAAAAAATTGCTTTCCGAACGAGAACATAATTGCCCGGAGTGTGGATACAAAACCCATAGAGATATAGCAGCCGCAGAAGTTATCAGAGATAGAGGAATCGAAAATGCGCTAGGGCATAGCGTATCGGAAAATGCTTGTGGAGATGATCTGACGGGGGCTTTGCCTAGTCAAAAATCTGTGAAGCAGGAAATCTTGAATGCGAGTTCAAGAATCTCCCGCTAGAACGCT
>NZ_JAYGHV010000484.1:0-1035 GCF_034932145.1 Spirulina sp. 06S082
AGAAACAAATTGAGGCAACTAATGCTCGTCTCAATAGTATCACAATAGGATTTTTTGGGATTGTAGAAATTTTGGTGACGGGAATATTAACGGTTTTGGGAAAGTTAGTCTTCTTTCCTAATCCTCTCTCTTGATGGCGATCGCGTTTCGGGGATAGTGCGCCCATCTTAATAATATGTTATTTTAGGAAAATAGGAGAAAGTGCGATCGCCTCTCCTGACAAATTATCCCAAATTATTTTTGAGGTGATAAAAAAATGGCGAGTAAAACAGAAACAGAGATTGAGGAATTAAGACAATTAATCCTCGCAATGGATCTAAAAGCTGAAAAAAGAATGGATCGCTTAGAGAAAATTATTGAGGTAGGTTTTACTCAAGTCAACGGAGAAATTAAACGAATTGATGAGAGAATTGGTCATGTCGAAAAGCGAATTGATGATACCAATCAACGAATTGACGATACTCGCTCTTCTTTAGAGAAGCAAATGCAGCAGATGCAGTCTTCTCTAGAGAAACGGATTGATGATACCAATCAACGGATTGATGATACCAATCAACGGATTGATGATACCAATACCCGACTGAATAGCATTACAATTGGATTTTTTAGTATTGTGGGAATTTTGGTGACGGGAATGTTAACAGTATTAGGAAAGTTAGTTTTCTTTCCTAACCCTCTCTCTTGATGGCGATCGCGTTTTGGGGATAGTGCGATCGCAACCTACTCCTCAGATACGCGGTTTTTCGATATAAGTTTGTCAGGGATTTACCAAAATTTAACTTCCACTAAAATCACCAAAATAATTCTACAACATCTAAAATTGAAAGGATGAGGAAAAGGAAAATTTGGTCATGCTGAAGCGATACGGGTTGGTTATATGGGTAGGTTTGTTACTGTCAGGAATGGCGGGAATTGAAACAAGTTGGGCAAAAAATCAAACCTTGCCAGGGGAAATTGTAGTCGGTAGAATGGCGGTTTCTCATCTAGCTAGAATGTTACAGGTAGTTTTAGATGTGATCGCCGCTTTGCGAGACG
>NZ_JAYGHV010000485.1:0-1032 GCF_034932145.1 Spirulina sp. 06S082
CGCCCGGCCAAACATTCCGTGCGATCGCCCAAAATCGCATTGGTGGGATGGGGATTGTAATTGAGACAAACTCCCACTAAATTCGGGTACATTTGCATCCATCCTCGGGCGATATCCTCGCGATCGCGCAATTGTAAATCCGTCGTAACTAAAGTTAATAAAATTTCTCCTGTATGCCGTCCAATGCGTAAAGAAAGATGGCGCAATTGTCCCTGTTTGCGTTTTTCGTTGTAGATACTCCAACCTTGTACCTCAATATCCAGCTTGATTTCCGCGAGAAAAGGATTTAAACGGACATCTTGGATCGGGCATTGATTGAGGTTAACAATCTGATGGCTGCCTTTACGGTAATATCCCGCTTGCACGCTCCCCACTTGAGAAACGCCCAAAGGATAAGTCGCTTTATTACGATATGTTAAAAAATCTAACCCCGATAGAAGTGGAGCAACGGGAGGATCGACAAATTCACCAATCCGTTGCAGCGCTTGTAGCAACAAATTGCGCTTAATTTCCTGTTGATAAGCATCTTGAATGTGCTGCCACTGACAGCCCCCGCATTTATCCGCCACAATACAGCGAGGGCGCAGGCGATGGGGAGAAGGGTGGAGGAGTTCCAAGAGCTTGCCATAAGCATATTGGGGTTTAACTCGCAATAAACGAACCCTAACGCGATCGCCCGTCACCGTATCGGGAACAAAAACAGCGCGATCGCCCCATCTTCCTACCCCATCACCGCGATCGCTCACATCCACAATCTCGAATTCAATAATGTTGCCCTGTTGCCAATTTTCTGCTTGGTTTTTCATCTGCACAATTTAAAGATTTGTATCAATTGAGGGGAAAATGATTAAAAATTACGAAGTCAAGCGCCCCTAACAGTAGATTTCAGACTCAAACGCTTTCTTTCTGACCCTCTGAATCGCTAAACTGACAATTGATATTTATTTTATTGTGATAATGAGCATCGTTAGTGACGTTATCTTAAAAGCCGATGACGAACTCCGCTACCTCAGTAGTGGGGAGTTAACCAGC
>NZ_JAYGHV010000486.1:0-1007 GCF_034932145.1 Spirulina sp. 06S082
AATGCGGTGGAATAGTGTCGATCGCATTTTTGAGAAATTCATTTCCTTGTAGTTTAGAAAGATTGGGTAAATTATCAAGATTTGCAGTTTCAATTAAGACCTCGGTGACAATAGATTTAGCGAGATCGACATATTTCTGTAAACCCATATCCATTGATTCAAATTTTCGCGTTAGATGGGTACGAATACCGTGAAGATAGTAGGAATAAGTGGAAGGCCAATCTCCAAAATTTCCTCGCATATCTAAAATTTGTTCGATATCTGGCTCTTGTTCTGGAGTTAAAGGAAGTCCTGTATCGGTTTTACAACTCTCAATTGTTATCGCGACTTGTCGTTGAAAATCGTTGTTTTCTTCATTTTGTCGTTCCCAATCAAAATCATAAACCAATTCCTCAAGACTGCGAGCTAATTTTGTCCAGAGGCGATCGAATAAAGCGTCAAAGCGATCGCTATCGTCGAGGGATTCTATTGCCATTCCAGAACTCTCATTTTGTCGTGCTTTTACCAACTCTGCTTTAATTTGCTGTTGCAATTGATTGAGACGATCTTGATAAGTTCTGGCATATTGGTCGTCAAGTGCTTTAATATTAGCTGCTAAATAATCGAGAATTGAATCCAGCACTGCATTTGCTTCTTCCGCATTAGAACAATCTATAATTTCACAACGAACAGTTTTGAGATGTTTCGCTTGATGAGTTGCTTTCAGTGCTTCACAAGCCTGCAGATTATTGTTCCTTCCACAAACGTGATTGAGAATTAAAAAAGAACGATTTTCTAGATTATTTAAGGCTTGATTGGCAGTTTTGTACAGCTCGGTATCTCGTTTTTCCCAAACAAAACGCAACGCATCGGGACGACGAATAAAGAGAACGAGATCGATTTCTTGTCCTAATGTTTCCAAAATTAACTGTTCGTCTCCCAATCTTGTATCTCCCAATCCCGGTACATCAACTAAAGCAATTTTACCTACATCTCGATTGGGAAAAGGACAAAATATCGTCACCGAT
>NZ_JAYGHV010000487.1:0-992 GCF_034932145.1 Spirulina sp. 06S082
TCCCCGGCATAATTCTAACCCATCAAGGCAACTTTTCTGGAACGATCTCCAGACAGCGATTCTTAGAACGCATGAGTCGCCCCTACGCCCTAGAACTCTTTTTACAACGTTCCATTAAATCATTATACGAATTCATCAAAGTTCCCTGCGAGATTTTTTCTCGAGAAACATTGATTGTAGAAGCAGCGCGTCAATCTTTAGAACGTCCTCCCGAACTTCTCTACGAACCCATTGTCGTTAAATTTAACGAACGAGATTATCGTTTGTTGGACGTACATCATTTGCTTTTGGCTCAAGCAAAAATTCATCATTTAACCAGTCGATTACTCGATGAAAGTTATTATCATCAACAAATACAAACTGAAAAAATGGTGAGTTTAGGACAGATGGTGGCGGGAGTTGCTCACGAAATCAGAAATCCTGTCAATTCTGTGAATGGAAATATTACCTTTCTCGCTGACTATTATAACAGTTTAGTTGAGTTAATTCTAAAATATCAAAGCGAAATTGAGAAAAAATCAAACAATATTCAAGCATTTGAAGAAGAAATCGATTTAGAATTTATTCTTGAAGATGCTCCCAAAATTATTAAAAGTATGAAAATAGGATCGGAGCGTTTAATTCAAATTGTTACCAGCTTGCGAAACTTCTCTCGTATGGACGATCGCGATCGCCAACTCATCGATTTACATGAATGTATTGATGGAACTCTCTTGATTTTAGAAAGTCGCCTCAAGCACGATATTAAAGTAGTTCGTAACTATGATAAATTACCCGAGATAGCCTGCTACTCCGGCCAACTAAGTCAAGTATTCATGAATCTAATTGCCAATGCGATCGACGTTTTGATGGAGAAAAAGGAACAAGAAGAAAAGCAAGATTGGCAACCGCAGATTAAAATTGTGACAAAATTTGTTGAAGAGTATGGCGATCGAGGGGGAATCAGTGTTAAAATTATTGATAACGGCTTGGGGATTCCTCTGGAAATTCAA
>NZ_JAYGHV010000488.1:0-807 GCF_034932145.1 Spirulina sp. 06S082
AGGGTTTCATCGACACTGGTATGCGCCGGAAAATATGACGGCTGCTGTGGTGGGGAACTTACCGGTTGAGGAATTGCTGGAAATTGTCTCTGATGCCTGCGATCGCGCTTATGCCCATCGTCCCGATAGTTCTGCCCCCACTCCCCCTTCTTTTCACCCTGAGCCTATCTTTGAAGATATCGTGCGTTGCGAGGAGCAGGACGACCATTTACATCAATCCCGTTTGGTGATGTTATGGCGGGTACCGGGAAAAGGAGAATTAGCCACAACGGATGCTCTCGACGTACTGGCGGCTATTTTAGGACAAGGGAAAATGTCCCGACTCTTTCGCGACTTGCGAGAAGATCGCAAACTTGTTTCCTCTATTGGTACGAGCAATATTACCCAAGGAATTCAAGGGGTTTTCTATATTGCAGCGCAACTACCTGCCGAAAATATTGCGGAAGTAGAGAGCAGTATTCTCGCACATTTACGGCGCTTTCAAGCCGAACCCGTCGATCCTTGCGAACTCTCTCGCATTCGCGCTCAAGTGGCAAATCGTTTTATTTTTGCTAACGAACGACCCAGCGATCGCGCCAATCTTTACGGCTATTATCAGTCACAAATGGGAACTTTAACTCCTGCTTTAACCTATCCCGATCGCTTGCGGGCGATCGAAGCGGAGGATATCCAAAATGTTGCCAGGCAGTACCTCAACCCGAAAGCCTACGGAGTTGTGGTTATGAGAGGAAAAAATTAAACAATTCGCCTTTTTGTTCATTGATAATTGTTGATTGAAAAGATGAGTAAAACGCTTTACGAACGAGA